>DATBQN010000159.1:0-2939 GCA_036560825.1 Thermoanaerobaculia bacterium | reverse complement strand
TCGCTGCGCGGAGCGCCGCGCGGGGCCCCGGCGAGCCGCTCGCCGCGGCTGCGGCGGCGGCACCGGCGAGCGACTCGCCGGCCGCCGAGATGCCGGTGGGAGAGGGGCCGGCCGTCGCCGCCGTCGCCGCGCTGCCGAGCGGGCTCGGCCGGCTGCTCGACCGCCGGGTGAGCGAGACGGCGGACGAGATCGTCTATGCGACCGAGTTCAGCGCCGAGCGCCACTGGCTGCTCGACGAGCACCGCATCCTGGGCGTCGGGGCGCTCCCCGGCACCACCTGGATCGAGCTGGCGCGGGCGGCGTTCGCCGAGTCCTTCGGCGACGGGCCGGTCGAGCTCCACGAGCTCTTCTTCCAGGCGCCGTTCCTGGTGCCCGACGGCGAGCGCCGGGAGCTGCGCGTCACCCTGGCGCGGGAGGGCGAGGAGTGGGGCTTCCGCATCACCTCGGTGGGTGCCGGGCCGCAGGGAGAGCCGGTCTGGCAGGAGCACGCGCGGGGGCGCATCGCCGCCGCCGGCGAGGGTGCCGCCGCGGGGCCGCGCCACGACCTGGGCGCGCTCGCCGCCCTCTGCGACCGCGAGCTCGAGTTCTCCTGGGCGATGCGCGCCGCCGAGGAGGCGAGCCCGGTCGCCTGGGGACCGCACTGGAAGGAGACCGTCCGCCGGGTGAGCACGGGGAAGGGCGGCGTCCTCGCCGAGCTCGAGCTGCCCGAGCGCTTCCGCGGCGACCTCGGAGAGATGGCGATCCATCCCGCCCTGCTCGATCTCGCGACCTCGCTCGCGACGCTCTTCGGCAGCGAGGTCTACCTGCCGCTCGCCTACCGGAAGATCACCTTCCGCCGGGCGCTGCCGGCCCGCCTCTTCAGCCACATCCGGCAGACGGAAGAGGGAGCGCTGCGCGAGATCGTGCACCTGGACGTCCTCCTCGTCGACGAGAGCGGCGGCGAGCTGATGTCGATCGAGGGCTTCACCATGAAGCGCATGCGCGAGTCGATGGGGCGCCTGCAGCAGCAGGCGGCCGGCGGGCCGGCGCCGGCGGCGAAGAGCGCGCGGGAGAAGGGCCTGATGGCCGCGGGCGGCATGCTGTCGGCCGAGGGCGTCGAGGCGTTCCGCCGGCTGCTGTCGCTCTCGCGCATCCCGCAGATCGTGGTCTCGCCGCGCGACCTCCCGGCGGTCGTCGAGCAGGCGCGGGCGGTCGATCGCTCGCGCATCCTCGAGCGCGCCGAGGGCGCCCGCTCGCAGCAGGCGAACCATCCGCGGCCCGACCTGCCCAATCCCTACGTGGCGCCGAGCGGCGAGGTGGAGACCCGGCTCGCCGAGATCTGGCAGGCCGCCCTCGGCATCCGCGAGGTGGGGGTGCACGACAACTTCTTCGACCTCGGCGGCGACTCGGTGCTCGGGGTGCAGATGATCTCGCGCTGCATGGCGGCCGGGCTGCGGCTCTCCCCCGAGCAGCTCTTCGAGCATCAGACGATCGCCGAGCTGGCGGCGGTTCTGGCGAGCGCCGAGCCGGCGCCCGCGGCGTCCTCGGCGGAGGTCGAGACCGCGGATCTGCCCGACGCCGGCCTCAGCCAGGCCGAGCTCGACAAGGTGTTTTCCAGCCTGGAGCAGCTGCCTTGAGGGGCGCTTCGAGGCCGCGCGCGGACGGCGGCGGCGGCACGGCGCGACGACTTGACGGGAGATCGCGATGAGCGGAGGCTACGACGACGGCCAGAGCACGGGTCTGGAGATCGCCATCATCGGCATGGCCGGCCGTTTCCCCGGCGCCAGGAACATCGAGGAGTACTGGCGCAACCTCGCGGCGGGGGTCGAGTCGATCACCTACTTCACGCCCGAACAGCTGGCGCGAGGCGGCGATCCCCCCGCCATGGTCGCCCATCCCGACTACGTGCCGGTGGGCCGCAACGTCGACGACTGCGACCTCTTCGACGCCGCGTTCTTCGGCATCACGCCGCGCGAGGCCGAGATCATCGACCCGCAGCAGCGGCTGTTCCTCGAGTGCGTCTACGAGGCGCTGGAGGACGCCGGCTACGACACCGACCGCTATCCCGGCGCAGTCGGCATCTACGCCGGCTGCCGCATGCCGGGCTACCTGCTCAACGTCTACCGCAACCCCGCGGCGATCGCGACGGTGGGCGAGTTCCACGCCCAGGTGTCGAACGACAAGGACTACCTCGCCACCCGCATCTCCTACAAGCTGAACCTCGGCGGCCCGAGCGTCAGCGTGCAGACCGCCTGCTCGACGGCGCTCGTCGCCCTCCACTTCGCCGGCCAGGGCCTGCTCTCGGGAGAGACCGACATGGCGGTCGCCGGCGGCGTCGCCATCAAGGTCCCCCTCTTCCAGGGCTACCTCTCGCACGACGGCGACGTCGGCTCGTCCGACGGCCACGTGCGCCCGTTCGACGCCAAGGCGAAGGGCACCATCTTCGGCAGCGCGATGGGTGCCGTGGTGCTCAAGCGCCTGGAGGACGCGATCGCCGACGGCGACCTCGTCCACGCGGTGATCAAGGGCACGGCGATCAACAACGACGCCGCGGCCAAGGTCGGTTACACGGCGCCCGGCGCCGACGGCCAGGCGCGGGTGATCCGCGCGGCGCAGATCGCCGCCGGCGTCGAGCCCGACACCATCAGCTACGTCGAGGCGCACGGCACCGGCACGCCGATGGGCGATCCGATCGAGGTCGGCGCGCTCACCCGCGCCTTCGGCGAGCGCACCGAGCGCCGGCAGTTCTGCGGCATCGGCTCGGTCAAGTCGAACATCGGCCACGCCGGTGCCGCGGCGGGCGTCACCGGGCTCATCAAGACGGTCCTCGCGCTGCGCCACGAGCTGATCCCGCCCTCCCTCCTATACGACGAGCCCAACCCGCAGATCGATGTCGCCAACAGCCCGTTCTACGTCGTCACCGAGCCGACGCCGTGGAGGTCGGAGCCGGACGGGCCGCC
>DATBQN010000158.1:0-3569 GCA_036560825.1 Thermoanaerobaculia bacterium | reverse complement strand
TCGGCGGCCGGCACCGCATTCTGGCTCGAGATCGCCGGCGGAGCGCCAGGAGACGGCAGGCTCGCGGCGGATGCCAGGAGCGGAAGGAAGCTCAGCGACAGGGCGAGCCAGCAGGAGATCTTGCGCATCGTTTGGGCCCTCATCTCGTTCGGGCTCCGCTGCAGGCGGAGCCGCGCGAGGAATCCTAAATCAATTTCGAGAATTGAGACGGGGCGCTGGAGCGGGGTCAACGCTCTCGCCCGGCGCCATCTACCTGCGCCACGAGAGCCTCCCGCAGCTCCGGCGGCAGCCGCCCGGCGGCCCGCCGGATCGCGGCGGCAGGCGTCCTGCGCCCGGCGAGCGCTTCCCAGGCGAGGCGCACGTCGCCGGGCCGATCGTCGAGGAGCAGCTCCAGGAGCTCGCCGGCCTGGCGGAGGTCCTTCGCCGCCTTGGCCTGCTCGGACACCCATCCAGGCGAGGAGCGCGGGCGACTCGCGGCCGAGATAGCGCTGCCGCTTGCGGTCCCCCTCCAGGTACTGGAGATACCAGTAGCTGGCGCCGCGGATCATCTATCCGCCGTCGCCGAACAGGAAGGTCAGCGCCCCTGGCAGGCGCGCCGCCCACGCGGCGTGGGTATGGGTGCCGCAGGGCGTGATGACGACCCGGAGGCGCGAGGAACCCAACCCCGCGGCGCGGAGCATCCCCGCCAGGCGTTCGACGCCGGGCACCATCGGATCGCCTGCCATCGGCGGGTCGCCCGGCTTGCAGCCCGGAGCGCCCGGCTCGTTCGTCCCCGCGCCGATGTAGACGCGGCCCGGCAGCGGGCGCGCCGCTTCGAGCTCCTGAAAGATCCGGCCGTCGGCCACGGCGAGCGTCGGACTCTCGAGCAGCGCTCGTCCGAAGACGCCCGGGCGCGCGGCCACGACGTAGGCACTGATCAGTGCTCCGTACGAGGAACCGCCGATGCCCGTGTGGTCCGCATCGAGGAGCGTGCGGTAGCGGGCATCGACGAAGGGCTTCACCTCGTCGATGAGAAATTCCGGGTACCGCTTCCCCTGCGGGCTCGGATCGTACTGCGGGTTCACGCGGGCGCTCGCGGTGTCGGGCCACGGTAGGTACTCATGCGCTCGCGCCGTTCGCCCCGCGTCGTCCACTCCCACCACGATGAGCGGCGGGACGCGGCCGTCGGCGACGAGCTGGTGCACGGTCTCGTCCATGCGCCACTCCGACGGCCCGAAAACAGACGTCGCGGGATCGAACAGGTTCTGGCCGTCCGCCATGTAGAGCACCGCATAGCGCCGGGTGCGATTGGCCGGCGCGTCGTATCCGTCGGGCACGAGAACGCGCAGGAACCGCCGGTTGCCAAACACCTTGCTCGTGAGCTCATGCAGGCGGAGGTCGCCGACGACCGATGGAGAGTGGACCGGCGGCGGCGGCACGACGTCCGAGTGCGGCGGTGGAGGCGCCGCGCCGAGGCACGATACGGCGGCCCAGACGAGGACGGTCGCGGCGTAGAAGGCATGGCGGCTGGCGGTCATCATGGCAGCGCACTCTACCGCCGGCGCGCGTCGACGGCGGGGGCGAGATGCGATCACCGATCGCGGCGGAGCCTAGCGAGGAATTCTTAATCATGACTGGCGGCCCTCGCGACCCGCACCCGGGCGATGCCGCCGGGCCAGCTCCGCGGCCGGCTGGGCCGCCCAAGTTCCTGCGCGCACCCATTTCCCGTAGTATCAGGCGCCGAAAGTCCGTGCCCTGGGAGGACCGCTCGATGGCTGAGACCGGCGTCGCCGCCGCCGCAGACCGCACCACGGGGTTCGTCCGCGAGCTGGGAACCCTCGACTCGACGATGATCGTCGCCGGGTCGATGATCGGCTCGGGGATCTTCATCGTCCCCGCCGACATCGCCCGCCAGACGGGGGCGGCCGGGTGGCTGATCCTCGCCTGGATCGTCACCGGCCTGCTGACCCTCGCCGCCGCCCTCTCCTACGGGGAGCTCGCGGCGATGATGCCCAAGGCGGGCGGCCAGTACGTCTACCTCCGCGAGGCCTACTCGCCGCTCTGGGGCTTCCTCTACGGCTGGACCCTCTTCCTCGTCATCCAGACCGGCACCATCGCCGCCGTGGCGGTGGGGTTCGCGAAGTACCTGGGCGTCCTCGTGCCCGGCATCTCGCCCACCTCCTGGATCGTGCCGCCGCTCAACGTCTCCGCCGGCTTCGCTCTCTCGCTCTCTACCCAGCAGCTCGTCGCCATCCTCCTCATCCTCGTCCTCACCTGGATCAACACCCGCGGCATCCGGCTGGGGAAGCTCATCCAGAACACCTTCACCGCGGCGAAGACCCTGTCGCTCGCCGCCCTCATCCTCCTCGGGCTCTTCCTCGGCCGCAACGCGGCGGCGATCGCCGCCAACTTCCGCGACCTGTGGACGCCGCGCGACGCCGGCACCATCGCGGCGGGCTTCTCCAGCCTGCCGGCGATGACGGCGATGGCGGGCGGGATGGGGATCCTGGTGGCCTTCTGCGTCGCCCAGGTGGGCTCGCTCTTCTCCTCGGACGCCTGGAACAACATCACCTTCACCGCCGGCGAGGTGCGCGACCCCAAGCGGAGCATCCCGCGCGCCCTCTTCGCCGGCACCGCGCTCGTCACCGGCCTCTACGTGCTGGCGAACGTCGCCTACCTCGTCACGCTCCCGCTCCACGCCATCCAGACGGCGCCGGACGACCGCGTGGCGACCGCCGCCCTCCAGGTCATCCTCGGGCCGGCGGGAGCGACGATCATGGCGATCGCCATCATCGTCTCGACCTTCGGCTGCAACAACGGCCTCATCCTCGCCGGCGCGCGGGTCTACTACGCGATGGCCCAGGACGGCCTCTTCTTCCGCTCGACCGGGCGCCTCAACCGCGAGCGGGTGCCGGCGTGGGGGCTGGTCTTCCAGGGGGTGTGGGCGTCGCTCCTCGTGCTGCCGCGCACCCGCCTGCGCGACGCCGCGGGCGCCCTGGCGCTCGACCCGGTCACCCGCCAGCCGCAGTACGGCAACCTCTACAGCAGTCTGCTGAACTACGTCATCTTCTCGGTCCTCCTCTTCTACCTGCTCACCATCGCGGCGCTCTTCGTGCTGCGCCGGACGCGCCCCGACGCCGAGCGCCCCTACCGAGCCTTCGGTTATCCGCTGGTGCCGGCGCTCTACCTCCTCGGAGCGTCCGTCATCGTCGTCGTCCTCTTCCTCTACCAGACCCAGACCACCTGGCCCGGGCTCCTCATCGTGCTGACCGGCATCCCCGTCTATTTCCTCTGGCGGCGCTGGGGCAGGCCGCTCGGCCCGGCGTCACCGGATCGGTGATCGCAGTCTCCACCACCCAACTTCGCGGAGGTCTCGAGAATGGCTGACAACCCTCTGATGCGAACGAAACCGCTCTCCCTGCTGCTCGAGGAGGCGGCGGGCGAGCACCGCCTGCGGCGCGTGCTCGGGCCGGTGCAGCTCTCGGCCCTGGGGGTCGGCGCCATCATCGGCACCGGCATCTTCGTCCTCACCGGGGTGGCGGCCCACGACAAGGCCGGGCCGGCGCTGATGCTCTCCTTCGTCATCTCCG
>DATBQN010000157.1:0-3310 GCA_036560825.1 Thermoanaerobaculia bacterium | reverse complement strand
CCTCGACAGGACCCTCTCGATCACTGCTCAGGATGCTCGCATGGTTCCAATCGGGGTCCGCAACCCGCTGTTTCTGCCGCTCGCGTTCCTCCGCCCGAGCGATCAGGACCGGTGTGTTCTCTGCGAGCTGCGCTTGGCGGACGTGGCGGCGATCGCGTCGATGAGGGGCAAGAAGGTGGCGACCAAGGCTGCCTCGCTTGCGCCCGGGGAACACGTTGCCTTGCGTGGCGGGCGCACCTACGACAGCAGCACTCGGTTTGAGCTGCGGCTCGACAAATCCGCGCGGGTGACGAGCATTCGGCAGCTCACCTCCGAGGGTAAAGAGCTGGACGTGACCGAGCTTTCCGACTATCGACCGGTCAACGGCGCTCAGTTCGATTTCCCGCGAGTGATCGATTTCAAGCGCAGCGAGCCCCAGGCAACCGCGCCCTGGCTCGTCGTGCGCTACGTCATCGATCAGCTTGACGTCAATCAGCCGATCGAGGATTCCGCCTTCGTCATCCCCTACGACACCGTCTCGAAGGTCTGGGATTCGGACGCCGCGGTTTGGCGGAAATACCGCGGCTTCAACACCGAGGGCTTCTGCAAGAAACCCTGAGACCGGGGCGCCGCGGCCAGCGACGCCGGGTGACCTCTCGACTGCCCAGAAGACGCCGGCGATCTCCTAGCGAGAGCTCTCCCCGCGAGGAGCGGCGACGACCGCGAACGGGAGCGAGCTGGTGAGCTCGCGCCGGGTCGCCGGATCGGTGAGGGTGACGACGAGGGTGTAGTCCCCCGGCGCCAGCTTCCCCGGCCTGAAGGTCGCCAGCAGGTGATCCAGCCCCTGGGCGGCGCCGGCGCGGCCGTCCAGCGCGAGGTCGCCCTTCTGCACTCCCTCGGGGCCGAAGATCCTTCCGCTCAGCGTGAGATCGCCCGCGCCGAGGCCCCGCTCCATCAGCAGCAGCGCCGCCTTGCCGCCGGCCGCCACCGCCGGGCGCGCCGCGGGGAGGAACGGCCGCTCCCCGTTCATGAACGGGAAGGGGACGTCGCGTAGCTTCTCCCGGCCGCCCCCCTCGCGGAGGACGAGCCAGCGGTTGGCGACCTCCGGCACGAGCGGCGGCAGGAGCGTGCCGCCGCCCTGGTCGTAGGCGGGCACCGTGATGGGCACCGCCGCGAGGCTGGCTTCACCGGTGACGCCGTTGCGCACCAGCACTCTCACCAGGTAGCGCCCGGGGTCGAGGTCGAGGTGGCCATAGTACTTGATGCCGCCTCCGGCGAGCGCGCCGCGGACCTTGCCGAGATCGAGGCCGACGCTCTGGCCGAAATGATCGCGGGCCGCTCCCTGCTCGTCCATCGCATAGGCGAAGAGGTCGAGCTTCAGCGCGTCCTTGGCGCCGTCGAGGAGCGCCTTGCCGTCGACCTCGACGAGCACCGGCACGTACGCCTTCTCTCCGGCGACGGGGATGGGCGCGGCGAGCACCGAGATGGGGATGCGGCCGCCCGAGGCGCCGAGGACCAGGCTCGCCGCGGCGAGCTGGCGCTCCACCGCCGAGCGCTGCGCGTAGGGCACCGGCGCGTAGTAGCCGGGCCGGGCGGTCACCTGCATGCCGCGGCCGTGCTTGAGCTCGACGCGCAGGCGGTGGTACCGGCCGTCGGCCGGCAGCACGGCGGGCTCGAAGCTGAGGACGTAGACGAGGCTCGTCCGCTCGACGAGCCTGGCCATCCCCGCCGAGATGTCGTTCGAGTTGCGGTAGAGCTCGCCGCCGGTGTCGTGGGCGAGCAGGAAGAGACTGTCGTCGTTGCGATTCTGCGCTCCCGGACGGCCGCGCCGGACGTCTGCGCCGGCGGGGGCGTCGATGCCGCCGATGTCGAAGCTCTCGATCGTGCAATCGGCGCGGCGGAAGGTGTCGAGCATGCGGTCGAATTCGTTCTGCACCTTGGTCTTGCCGAACATCTGGTCCGAGGAGACGTTCCAGAGCTGGCCGTTCGCCGCCTGCTCGTGGCTCGCCTGCCGCGCGGCGGGGTCGTCGGTGCCGCGCAGGAGCGAGATGTCGAAGCCCTGCGACAGGTAGAGCACGTACTTCTTCCCCTCGACGCTCGCCAGGAGCTTGGCGAAATCGGTGAGCGCGCGCGCCATCGAGTCGAGGTCGTTGGCCGCGACCTCGCGCTCGGCGACCGCCTGCAGGGCGCGCAGCTCCCCCAGCTCCTCTTCGAGCGCCTCGCCCTTGGCGCCGCCGGCGGGCTTCTCGCCCTCGAGCTCGGCGGCCGGCGAAGCGATCAGCCCGAGCGCGTCCGCACGCCCGTCGGCCAGCTTCGGCAGCCCCAGCGTGTTGATCGCGTAGTCGAGCTGGCGGCGGTCGGAGCTGAAGCCGAGGAGGATCTTGGGCCCCCCGACCAGGCTGTAGGTGGCGACCGCGACGAGGTCCGTCGGACGGGCGTACTTGTGGACGAGGTCGCGCGCCGCCCGCCGGGCGCGAGCGACGGCGATGGGCTCGGAGAACGAGAGGTCGAAGAGGAGCAGGAAGTGGCGGCGCCCCGCGAGGGGGAGCGCGGGAGCGATCGGCGACGGGCCCGGCGCGGCCGGCGACGGGGCCGCCGACGCCGGCGCGGCCGCGAGGTCGACGACGTCGAAGCCGGTGATCCTCTGCCGCTGGTCGCCGTCGTAGAGCTCGAAGTCGTCGGCGGTCAAGCCGCGCACCGGCTGGCCGGCCTTCACGACGCTGACCGGCACCTCGACGGTGACGACGGAGGCCGTCTCGCCAAAGCCTTTGGCGGCAGCCTCCGGAGGCGGCGGCGCGGCGGTCGCAGCGGGCGCGGCGATCGCGGCGGTCGCGGCGAGGGTGAGAAGGAGCGAGGCGAGAGCGCTGTGGACGATCTTCATCGCGCACCGGCGGGGATTCATGACGATCTCCCTTCGATCGGGTCGGACAGCGTCTGCGGACCCGTGCTCCACGATCCGTGCCAGAGGGGCGCACGCCCGGCGCCGCGGTGCAATCGCGGCAGAGGCGCCTCGCGGCGTCCTCGGCCGGTGACGATGGCGACCCTTGCGGCGGGCCAGTCGTGTCAGACGACCGGGCCGGCGACCGTGGCGAGCCAGCCTTTGAGGTACTCGCCCTGCGGATGGCGGATGGAGATCGGGTGGTCGCGGGCGGCGGCTAGCGGCTGGAGGAGGGCGACGCGCACTCCCGCTTCGACCGCCGCGGCGAAGAGCACCTGGCGGAAGAGCTTGGCGTCCATGGCGCCGCTGCAGCTGAAGGTGAGGAGGAATCCCCCCGGCGCCACCCGCTGCAGGGCGAGCCGGTTGAGGTCTTTGTAGGCGCGCGCCGCGGCG
>DATBQN010000156.1:0-5113 GCA_036560825.1 Thermoanaerobaculia bacterium | reverse complement strand
CGGCGTCGGCGGCGTGGGCCTCCTCGGCCGCGGCGTCGCCGTTCCTGCCGCTCCTCGTCCTCGCCGCGCGCGACGGCCAGCACCGGCGGCGGCTCAAGGAGCAGAGCTTCCAGGTCAACTTCCGCGGCGTCGAGCTGGAGGCGCTCTACGACGTCGGCCTGGCGGTCGCCGCGACCCTCGACCTGGAGCAGCTCTGCGAGGAGATCCTGCTCCGCGCCGTCTCGCTGCTGGACGCCCGCCGGGGCGCCCTCTACCTCCTGGACAACGGAGCCTACGGCGCCGTGCGCACCTTCGGCGGCGGCGCCGGGGCGTCGTTCGCCTTCGACGACCCCAAGCTGCGCGCCTTCCTGAGCGACGACAGAGCGCCGGCGCCGGCCGACCTCCTCCCCGACGCGCGGCACCTCCTCGGGGTGGCGATCGAGATCGAGGGGAGCCCGCGCGGCCTCCTCGCGGTGGGGGACAAGGAGAGCCGGCGCGGGGTCGGCCCCTTCCCGCCCGGCGATCGCCGCACCCTCGCTCTCTTCGCCAACCAGGCGGCGATCGCCCTCGAGAACGCGCGGCTGCACCGCCAGGCGCTGGAGAAGGAGCGCCTGGAGCGCGAGCTCGACCTCGCCGCCGAGATCCAGCGCCAGATCCTTCCCTCCCTTCTTCCCGCGGTGCCGGGCTTCGAGCTCATCGGCTGGAACCGGCCGGCGCGGCAGGTGGGCGGCGACTACTACGACCTGCGGCTGATCGGCGAGGACCGGCTGAGCCTGGTGATCGGCGACGTCTCGGGTAAGGGGATGCCGGCCGCGCTGATGGTCTCGACCCTCCATTCCGCCCTCCGCCTGCTCCAGGGGCGCAGCGGCCTCGCGCCGGCGTTTCTGGAGGACTTGAACAACCACATCCTGGAATCGGGCGCGGCCAAGAAGTTCATCACCCTGCTGGTCGCCGAGCTGGAGCCGGCGAGCGGGCGGCTGGCCTATCTGAACGCGGGCCACAACCCGGCCCTCCTCATGCACCGGAGCGGCGAGGTCGAGCACCTCGGGGCGAGCGGCCTGCCGCTCGGCCTCCTGCCCGACATCCGCTACGCGGCGCGCGCCACGCGGGTCGAGCCCGGCAGCCTCCTCTGCATCTACACCGACGGCATCACCGAGGCGGAGAACCCCGCCGACGAGGAGTTCGGCCTGTCGCGCCTCACCGCCTGCCTCGCCGAGCATCGCGAGCGCCCCCTGGGCGAGGTGGTGGCGGCGATCGACGAGGCGACGACGGCCTTTGCGGAGGGTCTGCCGCAGCGCGACGACCAGACGGTGATCCTGCTCCGCCGGACCTAGACCAGAGGGTCCGCTGCCGTCCCCGACCTCTCCGCGAGGAACAGCGAGCAAGGATATCCGCAAAGCCGTATTTCACGCGCGTCCGTATCAACCATGAAGTTCGTTCTCTCCTTCGGCGCCGGGTCTGCCCCGGCGCCGTTTTTTTGGTGGCCGCTCTCGTAGCCCGCGGTTGTCGCCGCCGTCCCGTCGCGGCGCTCGCGGCCGCCGGCCGCTAGAATCGGCGGTCTCCGAGGAGGTATCCATGCCCAGAACCCAGGGAACGATCCGCCTGCCGCGCCGGCTGCTGCTCCTGGCCTGCCCGGTCTTCTCGCTCGCGCTCGTCGCGGCCGCTCCACCCGGCGCCGCCGGCGGCAACCGCGCCGAGGTCGTCCTCAGGCGGCCCGGCGCCGTCGAGTACGCCATCGCCGTCCACGGCGGGGCGGGGGTCATCCCGAAGTCGCTCCCCGAGGCCGAGAAGCGGGAGTACCTCCATGCGCTCGAGGCGGCGCTGCGGCTCGGCCAGGGGGTGCTCGCCGCGGGGGGCAGCAGCCTCGACGCGGTGGAGAGGGTCGTCCGCGCCCTCGAGGACGACCCCAAGTTCAACGCCGGCAAGGGGGCCGTCTACACCCACGACGGCCGGCACGAGATGGACGCCGCGATCATGAGCGGGCGCGACCTCGCCTGCGGCGCCGTCGCCGGCGTCTCCACGGTCAGGAACCCCATCTCGCTCGCCCGCCTGGTGATGGAGCGCACGCCGCACGTCCTCCTCGCCGGCGCCGGCGCCGAACGGTTCGCCGACGAGATGAAGGTGCCGCGCGAGCCGGCGAGCTACTTCGACACCCCCAAGCGCTACCGCGAGTGGCAGGAGTTTCTCGACAAAGAGCGCCGGAAATCCGCCCGGCCCGGCGAGACGCACGGCACCGTGGGAGCCGTGGCCCTCGACCGGCACGGCGACCTCGCCGCGGCGACCTCCACCGGCGGTCTCACCGGCAAGCGCGCCGGGCGGATCGGCGACTCGCCCATCATCGGCGCCGGCACCTACGCCGACAACCGCACCTGCGCCATCTCGGCGACCGGCGCCGGCGAGGAGTTCATCCGCCACGGCGTGGCGCGCGACATCTCGGCCCTCATGGAGTACCGCGGCCTCACCCTCGCGCAGGCCGCCGACAAGGTCATCCACGGCAAGCTCAAGCCCGGCGACGGCGGGGTGATCGGCGTCGCCCACGACGGCTCGATCGCCCTCGTCTTCAACAGCGAAGGGATGTTCCGCGGCGCCGCCGACTCCGGCGGCCGCTTCGAGGTGAAGATCTGGGAGTGAGCGCGCGGTTCGCCGGCGCTGACGACGGAGCGGTTATGATCGCCGGCATGGCCAAGGGCATCGACAAGGTTCTCCTGTTGCCAGGCGACGCCGTGAGATTCAAGGATCGCGACGACTTGTTGGAGACTCTCGACCGCCTCGATGAGCCCGTTCCGGCGAGACATGAGGGACGGACGAAGGTTCATCGGGAACACTTCTGCATGTTGCGCTACCTGCGCTTCGTTGCCGGAGAGAACCTCCTGCCGCTCCCGGTGACGCTGAGCAAGCCTGCCGAAGGAAAGGATCCTCCCGACTTTGTCCTCGCGTGGCCCGGTGGACGGAAGGAGACCTTCGAGCTGACCGACGGTTCGACACAGGAATTCCAGAGGAGGCTCTCCGCGGAGAGCGAGGGCGAGGATCGCCTTGTCTTGCCCGTGGACATCAACACGCCGGAGAAGGAGGCAGCCCAGCTATGGGCAGAGATCCTCTTCTCCGCGTTCCTGCGGAAGTCGGAGGGGCTTCTGCGCGGCCGCTTCGATCTGGACCATCTCCTGGTTTACGACTTGACCGGACTCGGGCTGTTACTCCCCTTGGAGCGCGGCGCACCGATCCTGAGGCAGAAGCTCCGGGAGTGGTATGCACGGGAGAAACCGGCGCATCGGTTTGGCCGCATCTCGGTTCTTCGAGACCAGGCTCTTCTCCTCGACTTGGGAAAGGGCGGCCAAGTCCTCCGTCAGGGGTCGCCCTACTTCAAGCTCCCGGTGATCCGTGCCAGTGACGAAGAAGACCTGGAGAGGCGGCTTCGGGAGATCGACCGCTTCTGCCGTGAGAATTCCATCCTCCACCTCAAAGCCTTCGGCTCCATTCTGGGAGACAGGATCGACGACTTTCGAGACGACAGCGATCTGGACCTGCTCGTGGAGTTCGAACCCGGGAGGCGCGTCACCCTGCTGGACATGGCCCGCATGGAAAGGGAGCTCGGCGAGCTGGTCGGCTTCAAGGTCGACCTCCTCACGGCTGGCGACCTGAGCCGCTACTTCCGGCACGAGGTCCTGCAGGAAGCGGTGGAGCTGCATGCTTCCCCAGGATGACAGGATCCGCCTGCAGCACATGCTCGACGCCGCGAGGAAAGCGGTGCGCATCGCTGCGGGATGTAATCGCGCACAGCTCGAAGACGACGACGACCCGCTCGCAGACGCTCTGGTCCGCCTGGTCTCCGTGATCGGCGAGGCAGGCAGCAAGGTGAGCCCCGGCGTGCGTTCAGGATTGCGCGGAAATTCCTTGGCCCGACCTCATCGGAATGCGGAATCGCCTGATCCACGGCTACTTCGACATCAACCGGGACATACTCTGGGCAACGGTCCAGGACAGCCTACCGTCTCTGACTCAAGCGTTGGAGTCGGCTCTGGCAGGCGACAGGGAAGCGTGAGCCGGCCTCAGCCGCGGGCGGGATAGAGGGCGGCGCCTCGTCCGCGGAGGTCGAGGGCGAGCGCGGGGGCCGAGGTGCCGCCGAGGAAGAGGCGGAGGGGCTCGCCGGCTCCCATGACGAGCGGCCGGTCTCCCACCCCGATCACCCGCGACAGGGCGTCCGGCAGCCGGTCCTCCCAGGAGAGGTCGGGAAGGGCTTCGCCGAGCTCGCCGCCGGCGATCCTGCGGACCCCGCCCGCCCGCGCGCGGAAGCGCGGGCCGCCGGGATAGACCTCGATCCCTCCCAGGGAGCCCACCCATAGCCCCCCCAGCTCGCCCACCTCGCGGCGGAGGTCCTCGTCGCTCCGCCCTCCCGGCCGCAGGAAGAGGTTCGCCGCCAGGCTCTCGTCCGCCGAGAGGAAATGCGGGGTGGCGGGCCGGCCGAGCTCGACGGCGAGCGGCCCGTCGACGGCCGGCGTGAGGACGACGCCCTCGCGGATCAGCTCGACCGGCCGCTTGCGGGCGCCGGCGAGGTCGCAGGGGAAGGGGAGACCGCCGGCATCGGTGGCGTCGTCCACGAGGGTGATCGCGCGGTCGAAGAGGAGCGACCCCAGGCGGCCCCGCAGAGGCGAGGCGGGGTCGCGGAAGGCGGTGGAGGAGAAGAGGGCGCGATTCAGGAGGTCGACGAGGATGGCCGCCGCCTCGGGCGCCAGCAGGAGCGGCACCGGCTCGGACGGCGGCTCGAATTCGGGCGGGGCCGGCGCCGCGGGCGGCATCCGCCGCCGGGCGCGCGCCGCGATCTCCGGCGCGTCGAGGGCGGCGAGCGAGCGCGCCGCGCCGGCAGCCCCTCCCCGGCCGGGCCCGCGGCCGGCCTCGAGCGCGACCGCGGTCGCGCGCACCGCCGTCCGCCGCCCGTCGCTCGCGGCGAGGACGAGCTGGCCCTCGACCCAGCCGAGCTGCGCGGCCTCGCCCCGCTCGGTCCAGCCGAGGAGGAGCTCGCGTGCCGTCCCGGTCTCCAGCTCGGCGATCTCGGGATCGAAGAGGGCCTGCTGAGGCAGGACGGCCGCCGGCTCGTGTTGGGAAAGCGCCGGCTTCGGGGGGACGGGCGGCGGCGCCA
>DATBQN010000155.1:0-21250 GCA_036560825.1 Thermoanaerobaculia bacterium | reverse complement strand
GCCGGCGACGGTATAGGTAGCGCTCTCCCCCACGCCCAGCACGACGGTGTCGTCGACGTCCCCGGGATGCGATGGCGTGCAGCCGGCCCCGCGGCACCACGCCGCGCCCCGCAGCTGGCCGGCCACGGCCGTGGTCACGTGCGCCGTGCCGGCGGCGGTGCCGACGTTGGTCACGACGATGGTGTAGGCGACGGGCTGGCCCGGCCGGTAGGTCGCCATGCCGTCCGTGTTGGTGATGGTGAAGACCGCGGCTCCCGGGGGCTGCGTGCCGAGCGGCGACGGGCAGGCGAGGACAGAGCCGGCGTCGACCGCGCCGCCGACGTCGGCTAGCGAGGCGCTCGCGATGACCGCGTCGCCGGAGGCGGCGACGGCCGCGCCCAGCTCCGCGCCGGCCTGGGGCGGGTTGCCGAGGACGACCGTCGGCGGCTTGCCGATCGGGTCGAAGACGTAGACGGCGCCGGCGTTCGGCGCTCCCTCGCCGTGGAAGCGGGCGCCGACGACGACGCGGGGGCCGGCGACGGCGACCGCGCTGCCGAAGAGGTCGCCCGCTCCGGGCGCTGGAGCGGTCAGCTCGGCGGTCTGGTTCCACGCGCCGCCGTTCAGGCTGAAGACGTAGGCCGCTCCGGCGTCGACCCGGCCGGCGACGTCGGCGCGGCGGGCCCCGGCGACGAGCGTGCCGCCGTCGAGCGCCACGACGACGCCCAGCTCGTCGCCGTCGGCGCCGTCCTTGGCGGTCAGCCGGGCGACGCGATTCCAACCGCTCGCGCCGCGCGCGAAGACGTGGACCGCCCCCAGGCTGCCGCCGCCGCCCGGTCGGTCGGCGAACGGCGCGCCGACCGCGAGGACGTCGCCGTCGAGCGCCACCGAGTAGCCGAAGCCGTCGAACGGCGCGGCGTCGGGATCGGCGAGCTCGGCCTCCAAGGTCCACGCGCCACCGCCGCTCCGCTGGAAGAGATAGACCGCTCCCGAGAAGCTGCCGCCGGATCCCGTCCGATCCGGCGCTCCCACGGCGATGCGGTCGCCTTTCAGCGCAAGCGTCTGGCCGAAATGGTCGCCGCTCCGGGCGTCGGGCGCGACGAGCTTTACCTGCGAGCTCGCCGCGCTCCAGCTGCCGTCGCGGGCGGAGAAGACGTAGACGGCTCCCGCGTGCGCCGCCCCCGGCGCGGCGGCGAAGGGCGCTCCGCCGGCGAGCGTGCCGCCGCCGACCGCGACCGAGAAGCCGAGCTGGTCTCCCGCTCCGGCGTCGCCCGCCGTCAGCCGCACCTCGCCGCCGGGCTGGAGCACGTAGAGCGCGCCGGCGGCCGGCGCAGCGGCGGGGTCCCGCATGGCTCCCACGGCGGCGGCCGTGCCGTCGGTCGCGCACGAGCAGCCGAACTGCGCGCCGGCGGCGGGCTGGAGGGCCGTCGTGGGAGTGCAGGGCTGGAGCGCGCGAGCCGGGCCGGGAGCGTCGAGGACCATCGCGAGGGCGAGCAGCAGGCAGGGGGCGGCGATCGTCCGGCAGGGGCCCCGAATCGGGGACCTCGCGAGTGGGTTCGGATCAGCCATGGTGACCTGCCATCGAGCTAACCGTAGGGAGTCCGCGGCGGCGGCTTGGGCTGCTCGAACCGGAGGTCGAAGCGGTCGATGAGCGGCGGATCACCCAGCGGGTTGAGGCGATGATCGAGCGGCGCCGGCCGGGTGGGGAGCCCTCCCGGCGGCACCAGCACCCACTGCCCCGCGGCGACGTCCACGGCCTCGCCGCCGGCGCGCGAGCGCACGCTCACCACCCCCTCGTCGACGGCGACGAAGGTGCCGACGAGCGGCGCCGTGAGGAAGCGGACGACGGTGCCCTTGACGCCGGCGACCGCCTCCGGCGTCTCGACTCTGATCGCCTGCTCGAGCTTGCGCAGCGCGAGCCGCAGCTTGCCGGCGAGGAGCGACACCACGGAGGTGGTGCGGCCCGTCGACTGGTCGATCCGTTGGCTGTCGATCACCAGCGAGGTGTTCTCGCCGAGACCGATGCTGGCGCCGGGGGAGAAGGTCATGTTGACCTCCGAGGCCTTGCCGGTCTCGACCCGCGTCGCGAGGACGATCCCGTCGCCCTGGCGGACCGGCTTCGTCGCCTCGCCCGGCGGCGTCGCGCGGACGTCGCGGACGACGATCACGGCGGTGCCGACGACCCGGGCGGCGGAGGTCGCGCCCAGGCCGCCTGCCAACAGCCCAAGCCCGGCGAGGACGGCGAGCGCCAGGCGATGGCCACGGGCGGTCTGGGATCGAGGGCCGCGCATCAGAAGACCCAGCTCGCGCCGAGCGCGAGCTCCGTCCGCCGGTAGCCGAGATCGGGCAGCGCGTCGCCGAGGTCGACGTTCGACGAGCGATGCGTGTACACCGCCCGCGCGGTCAGGCTGAGGCGCGCGGTGGCCGCCCAGGAGAGCGCGGCAGCCCCCTGCGAGGTGCGGTCCTCGCGCGCCGGGCCGAAGGGGGTGAACAGGTTGGACTCCGGGTGATCGAAGCTCGCGCGGACGTATCCGCCCGAGAGGAGGAGGCTCCAGCGCAGGCCGAGCGGCAGCGCCAGCTCGGCCTCGCCCGCGGTTTCCCGCTCCGCGAACGGGCGGCCGGCGCTGCGGTCGGTGCCGATGGCGGACAGACGGAGGTAGCGGTCGGTGCGGCCGAAGAAGAAGAGCTGGTGGAGCGCGAGCGACGCGTCCCGTCCGGAACGGTCGGCGTAGATCCCGGAGAACCGCCGATCGAGGTAGGCGAGGTCGATCCCGGTAGCGACCGCCGTCGACTCGCGGAGCGTCGCCCCGATCCCCCCGCCGAGCGTGCGCAGGTAGGCGTCGCTCCCCAGCCACCACTGCTCGGCGCCGCCCTGGAACACCAGCGAGGCGCGGTCGCCGCCGATCGGGACCCGCGCCGGGCCGAGCGGTCCGTCGACCCAGCCCCGGGGGTCGGCGCCGCGGGCGAGCTGGATCGTGCCGCCGAGCTCCGAGAGGTCGAGGAAACCGAAGTCGCGGTGCGCCGAGCGGTCTCCCGTGAGGCCGAGACCGAGCGTCCAGCCGGCCCGGTCGTAGACGGGGACGGCGTCGACTCGGAGGTCGAGGCCGGCGAGCGCGTCGCGGTCGCGGCCGTCGACCAGCTTGCCGTGGCCGTCCGGCAGGCGGAGGGCCTCCGAGAGCAGGTTGGGGTTGGAGTCGGATTCGACGCTTCCGGCGACCCGGCCGGACCACACCGGCCGCTGGTCGAACGCGATCGCCTCCTCCCGCCAGGCCGGGGCGGGGACGGCCGCCTTCTCGCCCGCGGCGGCGGCGCGGCGCGCGAGGGCGAGCGCCGACTCGACCTCGGCGCGGTCGGCGGCCGGCGGCTGCCGCGCGGCGAGCGCCGCCGAGAGCTCGGCTGCCGCGTCCGCCGCCCGTCCGGCGCCGAGGAGCGCAAGACCCAAAGCATAGTGGGACGAGCCGTCGTCAGGCGCCAGCCGGACCGCTTCCCGCAGGCGATCGACCGCCGCCGCGGAGTCGCCATGCTCGAGCGCCTCGGCTCCCTCGGCGAAGGCCACCAGGGAGTCCGCGAGGCCTTCGGCGGACGCCGCCGGCGCAGAGAGAGCGGCCAGGCCCACGCAGGCCCAACCCACCGCCTTCAGGAGCCACGGTCTCACGGGTTCGTCTCCACGGGTATCCAGGCGTCGCCGGCCGCCTCGCTCGGCGCCGGCCACCGCCACCACGCTGTTCGCTTGCGATCGGGTTCAGCATAGGGCCGATCGGCAGCCAGATCAACAGCTTTCAATCGATAGACGTCAGAGCTCACGAAGGCCCCTCATTTCGAGGTCAGATTCTCGACCGCCTCCCACTCCACCGGCGGCGGCGAGGCGAGCAGCCGGCGGCAGCGCGCGAGGAGGATCCGGACCGGTCCGTCGTCGCTGAAGCGAGGGTCGGCGAGGAGCGTCTCGGCGGACTCGAAATCGCGCCCGCGATAGGCGGCGAGGGCCGCCGCGAAGCACTCGACGCCGTCGAGCTTCGCGGCCGCGACCTGGCCGCGCTCGCCGACCAGCTCGTAGATCGCGACCGGCTCGTGCTTGCCCTTGACCCGCACCGCGTCGAGCTCGCGGAAGACGAAGCCTTCCCCCGTCGTCCCAGCGGTTCCCGCCGCTAGAGCCGTCGCCGCGGAGACGATCACCTCGGTGCCGTACAGCTTGTTGAGGCCCTCGATGCGCGAGCCCAGGTTGACGTTGTCGCCGATCACCGTGTAGCCGAAGACGCTCTCCGAGCCGACGTTGCCGACCGACATCTCGCCGCTGTTCAAGCCGATGCCGATGCCCAGGCCGGCGCCGGGCGCGAGCTCGCCGCGGGCGCGCCAGCGCTCGTTGAGGGCGGCGAGCTCCGCCCGCATGGCGAGGGCGGCGCGGCAGGCGCGCGCGGCATGATCGGGCTGGGCGAGGGGAGCGCCGAAGAAGGCCATGATGGCGTCGCCCATGTACTTGTCGAGCGTCCCTCCCTGCGCGAGCACGAGGCGGGTCATCGGGGTGAAGAACTCGTTGAGCAGGCGCACGACCTGGTCCGGATCGCGGGTCTCCGAGAGCGTCGTGAAGCCGCGGATGTCGGAGAAGAGCACCGTCATGTCCCGCCGCTCGCCGCCCAGCTTGACCTGCTCCGGATCGCGCAGCATCTCCTCGACGACCGCGGCGGAGACGTAGTGCTTGAACGTCCGCTCGATGCGGCGCGCCGTCGCCTCGACGACGAGCACCCGGTAGGCGAAGGCGCCCACCAGGGCGGCCCCTCCGGCGAGGAGCGGAGCCATCGCCTCGAGGTGCCAGCCGGGTCCGCGCAGAGAGGCGTAGGCGAGGGCCGGCCAGGCGGCGACGAGAAGGACGGCCCAGAGCGAGCCGTGGAGATGGCGCTCGACGGCGACGATCAGCCAGGCGACGAGCGGCCCGAGGAGGAAGAGCGCCGCGTGCGACAGCCCGTGCTGGACCATGCTGTCGTGGAGATAGCGACCGTGGAGCAGGTTGTCGGCGACGTTGGCGTGCACCTCGACGCCGTACTCGTCGCCGAAGGGCGTCGCCTGGAGCTCGCCCACCCCGGTCTCGGTGAGGCCGAGGAAGACCAGCCGGCCGCCGAGCTCTGCCGCCCCGGCCTCCCCGGAGAGCACCCTGGCCGCCGAGACGTGAGGATAGGTCTTCGCCGGACCGCGGTAGTCGACCCACAGCGTCCCGTCCTCGGCGGCGCCCACGGGCCGGCCGGCGAGGAGGATGCGGGGCAGCACCCCCTGCTTGGGCTGGAGCTCGAGGCCGATGTCCTCCGACCCGGCCGAGCGCGCAGGCTCGCGGCGCAGGAAGCGCTCGACGGCGCGGAGCGCGAGGGCCGGGTGGTAGCCGCCGCGGTAGCGGGCGAGGAGCGGGTAGTGGCGGAACACCCCGCCCTCCCGCTCGTGATTGACGAAGCCCTGGGCGTCCGCGGCGGCGGCGAGCTCCGGCAGGTTCACGTCGGCGGCGCTCCAGCGAGCGACCGCGGGGAAGCCGCCGGACGCCGACCCGGTGACGTCGAAGGCCGCCTTGAGGAGCTCCGGCGCGGTCCCCCGGGAGCGGAAGAAGTAGCCCAGGACGACGTCGCCAGCGCGCCCGATCGCCGCGGCGAGGGCGGGGTCGTCGTGGGGGAGCTCCGGATAGGAGGGCTCGGAGAAGACCATGTCGGCCGCGATCACGCGCGCCCCGGCGGCCGCGAGCCGGTCGATCAGCTCGGCCACGCGGGTGCGGCGCCAGGGCCAGCGGCCGTAGCGCCGGACGCTGTCGCCGTCGATGCCGCAGACGACGATCCGCGGATCGGGCGGCCGGCGGCCGCGCAGGCGCAGGAGCTGGTCGGTCGCGACGTTCTCGAGCGGGGTGAGCGCTCCCATCGCGCTGAGCGCGAAGGCGGCGAGGGAGGCGCCGAGGCCGATCGCGAGCGCGCCCAGGAGTTGGCGGCGCGGGCGGGGCGGGTGGCCGGAGCTCATGGCAGGGCGCGGACCTGGCGCTCGAGCTCCGCCAGGCGCTCCACGAAGCGGGCCGCCGAGAAGGTCTCGGGGATGGCCAGCTCGCGGTTGAGGGCCTCGTCCGCGGCGGCCAGACCGGCGAGGGTGCCGGGAGCGGCGGGAACCGAGGTCGCCGACACCGCAGCCGGCGCGGGGATCGATCGGCCGGCGACGAGCTCCGCGGCCAGCGTGTGGACCGCAAGATAGGCCTGCTCGGCGGTGGGCAGGTCGGCGCCGCTCAGGAAGTCGCGATCGCCGGCGATGGCGAAGAGCACCCGGCGGACCTGAGCCCCGTCCCAGCGCACCCGCGCGACCGCGGCGACCAGCGGCTCGGCGCGCCGCGCCGCGCGCTCGGCGGTCTCGGCGACCTCGGCGGGAGGCGTCCCGAAGCGGGCGAGCTGGCCGGCGAGGACGTCGACGTCGGCCTGCAGGCCGGCGCGCGCCTCCGGCGCCACGGCGTCGACGAGGTGGCGGAGCACCGCCCAGCGCGCCGGGCTCCAGCGCGGCAGCCCCGGGGGATCGGCCGGCAGCGAGCCGCCGCGCACGGTCAGGTAGCGCCTCTCGGCGAGCGAGTGGTGGCAGGTCGAGCACTCGAGCGCCGAGAACTCCGGCCAGCGCTCGGAGCGGGCGCGGCGCGCCAGCTCGGCGAGCCCCTCGCGGAAAGCCACCACCTGCCCCACCGCCCAGGCGCGGGCGCCGTGGGTGTCGGGGCGCCCCTCGCGCCGGCGCCTGTCGCGCCAGGGGAGCCAGTGCGGCGGCATGCCCTCGGTGAAGTTGTCGAGCTCGAAGGAGAGCACCGGGTGGCCGGCGGCCAGGAGCTCGTGGTCGACGGTCCTGTCCCCCGTCCCCAGGTGGCAGGAGAGGCAGACGCGCGCGCGGGTGTCGAGGTCGCGGAGGTCGGTCATCCCGGCGCGCACGGAGTCGGCGTGCGTCCAGCTCTCCGAGCGATGGCCCTCGAGCCAGCCGCTCGCCGGGCCATGGCAGCTCTCGCAGGAGATCCCGTCCTCCACTTCGAGGTTGCGCCCCGCCATCCGCGCCTTCGGCACGACGAGCGTGTGACAGGCGAGACAGAGGGGGGCGTCCGCCGGCCCCGGCAGATGGAGATTGCGGGCGATGACCCGCGAGCGCTCGCCGGTGAGCGGCTCCCAGGCGTGGGCATGCGGGTCGTCCTTCCAGATCTGGAACTCGTTCTGCAGGATGTCGTAGTCCCGGCGCGGCACGGCGCTGCCGTGGCAGACGCTGGTGCCGCAGCTGCCGACGCCGAGGTAGAGGCCGGGCAGGGCGGCGGCCGCGATGGGGGGAAGAGCCGGCGCTGGGACGGCCTGCATGGGGGCCGCCGCGGCGAGCCCCCGAGCCAGGATCAGAGCCAGAGCGAGGCCGGCGAGCCCGCGAACACTCAGCCCTCCCAGCTTTGTCATCCTGAGCGAAGCGAAGGATCTGGGCGGGGGAAAGCTCCTATCGCGAGCACCTCTCCGCAACCGCAAGGTCCCGCCCCCAGATCCTTCGCTCCGCTCAGGATGACAGGGCGGAAAGGCATCTCCAACCCTCGTCGTGCCAGCTCTCATGGTGCCCCCTTCTTGGTGGCGCCCGCCGGCGGGCCCGGCGGCTCGTCGCGCACGCGGTAGAGCTCGCCGTCCCGCAGGTAGAGCCGCCGCGTCTCCTCGGCGTTCAACGGCCGCGCCCCGAGGCGGTTGAAGACGCTCACCTGGTGCCCGCTCTCGTCGGCCGCGCGGTCGCGGTCGAGGCCGCGCGAGAGGGCGAGCGCCGGGCCGCGGGTGTGGCGGACGGCAATCAGCCGCGGCGCGGGCCGCGGGGAGAAGCCGAGGTACCCCGGCGTCGCCTCCGGCGAGGTGAGCTGGAGGACGGCGAGGCCGCCGCTGCCGCCGGCGACGTAGGCGAAGAGGCTGGCGTCGGTCGCCGCGACCTTGACGTCGCGCACGTCGGTCAGCCGGCCGCCGGCGTCGAACAGGCGGTCGAGCGCCGGGTGCTCGGGGCGCTCGACGTCGACGATCGCCACCCCTCGCGGCCCCGCGGCGAGGTAGGCGTAGGTGCGCGCGAGGTAGACGCTCGTCGCGGCGCCGAAGCCGCTGGCGCGCGCGGCGAGGCGGGGCGCCGCCGGATCGGTCACGTCGACCACCGCGAGCCCGTCGGCGTCGGCGACGTAGGCGTAGCGGAACTGGACGGCGACCGCCGCCGGCTCGTGGAGGCCGGAAACGGTGGCGACGATCCGCGGCGCCAGCGGCCGGCTGCAGTCGACGACCACGAGACCGCTCCGCGCGGCGACGTAGACGGTGTCGCCGGCGACCGCGAGGCCGCGGGCGCCGGCGAGCGCCCCGCCGGGGTTGAAGGCGAGGGCGCGGGAGAGGAAGTTGTTCGCCGGGTCGCCGTCGGTGAGCGTCGAGACGTCGACCAGGATCAGCCCCTCCTCGCGGTCGGCGACGAAGGCGTAGCGGTAGATGGGGGGGATCGCCGGCTCGCGGTTCGCCGGGTCGGGGTGGCGCAGCGGCGCCATCGGCATGGTCGCCGGCAGCGCCACCGCGGCGGCGGCGCGGGAGGGCACGCGGATGCGCTGGCCGAGCGGCGAGACCGGGGCCGTCAGCACGCGCTCGGAGGCGTCCTTGTTGTCGATCCCCGCGACGTCGTAGACGACCAGGCCGCCGCGGCCCTGGGCGGTGTAGAGGTACTCGCCGCGGAGCTGCAGCGAGAGCACCTCGCCGCCCGGGGCGCGGGCGCCGTGATGGTGTGCCTCGGGGAGCTCGAGCCCGCGCCGCTCGTGGGCGCGGTAGAAGTCCGGGTAGGCGAGCCGGTGGAGGTAGCTGCCGACGACCGCCTGCGGCTCGTCCGCCTCGGCGACCGCGACGGCCTCGAGACCGGCGCGCCCCTCCCCCACCCAGGCGTAGCGCCCCATGAAGTTGACGAAGCCCGTCCCCTGGGTGAGGAGCTGGGCCATCCAGGCGTCGTTGTCGCCCGCCGCCGAGAGGTGGCAGTCGGTGCAGCCCTTGGTCTCGCGCGCGCGCACCGTGTGCGGCACGTGCGGGTTGAAGGCCTGGCTCGAGAGGCCGGGGGCGGAGATGGGCGGCTGCTGGAGGTAGAAGCGCTCCCGGCTGGCGTTGATCGAGGAGAGGATGAGCGCCGACGACGAGCGCACCGGCGCCACCTTGCCGCCCTTGACGGTGCCGTTCCGGCCCAGCATGAAGACGTCGGTGCGCACCACCTGCGGGTTGTACGAGGCATAGTTGCGCGTCACCGTCCCCTCGTAGTGGTTCATCGGCGACTTCTGGTTCGCCTCCTGCGGCAGGTGGCAGCCGAAGCAGGAGGTCATCCACGCCGAGTGGCAGGAGTAGCAGGTCATGTCGGAGTCGGCGTGGGCGAGCCGGCTGCCGTCCGCCGGCACCTGTCCCCAGGTGCGGCCGTCGCGCAGCAGGGTCTTCGCCAGGCGCGAGCGCTCGCTGTAGTGCGGGTTGCCGGGGGTGATGCTGTCGAGGACCTGCACCACCTCCCACTCGCGTCCGGGGTCGAGCATCGAGCGCTGGAGGAGGCGGCCGCCCCGCCAGACGAACCGTCGGCGGCCGTCCGGGGTGAGGCCGAGGGTCATGTCGCTGCCACCCGGAGGGGCGGCCGGCCCCGAGGTGCGCAGGCTGGCTCGCCCGCGCACCGTGCCGTGGCAGTCCTCGCAGCCGATCTCGATGGCGTCGCCGTACTCGCCGTGGAGGAGGCCGTCGCCGTGGGCGTCGCCGGAGAAGTGGCAGTCGACGCAGTGCATCCCCTTCTCGAGGTGGACGTCGCGTAGGTGGACGGCCTTCTTGAAGCGCTCGGGATCGTCGAAGCCGACCACCCGGTCGCCGGCGTCGAGCAGGCGCCCCTTGCGGTCCTGCTTGTAGACGGCGCGGAAGATCCAGCCGTGTCCGTGGTAGTCGGCGAACTGGGTGTGGGAGAGCCGGGGATTGAGCTCGCTCACCCTATCGAGGAAGGTGGGGTCGGACCACAGGCCGCGCGCCGCCGCCGCCTCGGGGTTGCGGTCGAGGCTTGCCCGCCGCTCGGCGGCGGTGGGATAGCGCTGCTCCTTGGGCCACATGGCCTCGCCGTCGGTCTCGTAGTCCCACATGGTGTAGCCGAGATAGGTGTTGAGGAAGGAGTTCGGCTGGTGCATGTGGCAGGACATGCACTGGCTGCTCGGCACGGCGCTCGTCAGGCGGTGGCGGATGGGATGGCCGGCCTCGCCGCGCGGAATCGTCGCGTCGCCGGTGGCGCTCGTCCCGCTATGGCCGAAGGCGGCGTAGGGGCCCGAGTGGAGCGGGTCGCGGTCGTTGGCGTAGACCACGTGGCAGGCGGTGCAGCCGCTCGAGCGGTAGTCGCCGGGGTGGTCGTTGGTCCCCAGGAAGGACAGGTGGGGATCGTTCAACCGCGTCTTGTGGAGGTTGAGCACCCCCGGGCTGATGCGGAGCCCGGTCCCCGGACCGCGGCTCGAGAGGCGGATGTCGGGTTTGCCCGCGGTCTCGGAAGGGTTGGGGTTGCCGACGTCGGGGAACGACGAAGGCTGGAGGAGGCCGCCGCGCTCGAAGGCGCGGAAGTACTCGCCCGGCTGGACGATCTCCCAGCGCGGCAGGGGGAAAAGGGCGGCGAGGGCGCCGCGCGAGCGCTCGGCGGAGGAGGGCGGCGTCGCCGGCGCGATCGCCTGCGCGCCGCCGTCGCGGCCGTAGCTCTCGCCCAGGAACGCCGCCTTCTGCCCCACGATGCCGTTGGCGTAGGCCGCGGCGGCCCAGAAGATGGCCGAGGTGGTCATCGGGCTCTTCAGCACGCGGTTGACCTGGGCGAGGTGGCAGGGGCCGCAGGTCTCCGCCGCCACGCGGAGGTCGCCCGGGTTGACGAAGCGGATGAACTCGGGCGACTCCTCGAGGGTCAGGGTGTAGGCGCGCTCCGGGTTGGCCGAGCTGGGGGCGCCGCTCGGCCGCCGCGGCCAGCGCTCGGGGTGGAGCGGCAGGACGTGCGCCCGCGCGCGCGCCGACTCGTACGCCGGATCGCCGGGGACCGCGCCGGAAGGCGGCGCCGCCGCGGGATCTCCGCCGTGGCAGTCGACGCACCCGAGTTGCACGGCGGGCGATGCGTGCATCGGCTCGATGCCGGCGTGGCAGGTGAGGCAGCCGCGGCTCCCCGCCTCGGCCCGCTGGCGCGATTGGAGGAGGAGCGAGGAGCCCGAGCGGGAGCCGGCGGCGAGAGCGGCCGCGACGGCGATCGCCATCCAGCTGAGCGCGGCGATGCCCGCGATGGCCGCGGCGAGGGCGCCGCGCCGTGAGGTCATGCCAGCCGCTCGCTCGCCGTCCATCGCGCGCTCAGAAGGTCAGGATCAGGTTGCCGAAAGCGGCGGCGAGCGGCCGCCGGTCGTCGTAGATGTCGCGGAAGCCGCGGCCGGGGAGGAGGGCGGCGAGGCCGCCGACGGCCACCACCTGGTTGTTGAGGAAGGGGCGCCAGCGCGCGCCGAGCGAGAGGTCCCAACCGATCTCGCGATGGATGGGCGCCTGAAAGAGGAGGAGCTCGAGGGTCTCGGTACGGTCGAACTCGAGGTAGTTGGCCGTGGCGACCGCCGTCCACTTCGGGGTGAGGTCGAGGTCGAGCCCCGCCGTCGCCAGGCGCAGGCCGGGATTGACGAAGTTCGGCTGCCCCTCGTCCTTGCTGCTCCGCAGGTCGGGGAGGAGGCTACCGCGGTCGACCAGGGCGACGCCGGTGCCGGCGAGGCGGATGCCCAGCCGGTTCCAGAAGCTGAAGCCGCCGCCGGCGAAGGCCATGTTGTCGAAGATCGAGTCGAAGCCGCGCGCCGTGCGGTCGGCCGGCCGGCCGTCGCCCGAGGCCCAGAGGAAGCCGAGCTTGGGCCGGAACCAGTCGTGGTCGATCGAGACCTCGAGGGCGGCGAAGAAGGCGTCGATCCTCACCTCGCGGCCGGCGATCGGGTTCAAGTCGTCCGTCCCCGTCGCCCAGTAGACGGCATGATCGAGGTTGAGGCGGCCGGCGTGGCCGAGCCCTGCCCAGCCGAGGTAGGCGGCGCGGATCTCGTGCGGCGTGAAGGAGCCCACCGGATCGGGGCGCGCGAGGAAGCCGTTGCGGTCGAACTCGAAGCTCGGCTCGTCACGGAGGGCGTGGACGGAGAGCTCGGCGGTGTAGCCCGGCACCAGGAAGTCCTGGCGGTAGACGTTCGCCACCGCCACCTGCTGGCGCCGCCACTGGAAGCGGTTGAGGCCGCTGTCGGTGTCCTTCTCCAGGCGGTCGAAAGCGGCGAGGTTGTACTGGTCGCGGTTCGACTCCGCGTTGCCGAAGAGGCGGACCCCCAGGTTGGTGTCGGTGAAGACGAAGCCGCGGAAGTCGCTCGAGAAGGGCTGGATACCGGCGCGCACGGAGACGAAGTCGAAGTTGGGCGAGAGGTCGGCGAGCTTCTTCTCGCCGTAGAGCTCCTGGACGGTGACGAAGCCCGTGGTCCGCGTGGTGCCGTCGCGGACGTCGGGGTGGACGACGCCGTTCTCCCCCACCGCGAGCGTGTCGACGTTGGCGGCGAGCGTCGCCTTGATCCGCCAGTCGATCGGCCGGAAGGCGGTGTCCCCCTTGAAGAGGTCGGCCGAGACGAAGACGTTCTGGGCGAGGAAGAGCTGGCCCCGGCGGCCGAAGAACTGGATGCCGCCGGGCCGCGCCGTGGAGACGTCGCTCGGGGTGGGGAGCGTGCGCCCCTCGACCAGCGTGTCGGAGACGCCGGTCAGGTCGAGGAAGAGGTCCTGGCCGCGGATGGGGAGATCCCCCTTCCAGCGGTTCTGATGATAGGGATCCCAGCGGCCGCCGCCGGCGACGTCGAGCTCGTAGGGAGGCGGCACCAATCGCCAGCGGTCGGTGAAGGCCTGGAAGTCGCCCGCCGTCGACGGCTCGGGCGGCGCGTAGGTCGCCGGCGCCGAGACCAGCGGGCGTCGCGCCAACCGCCCGGGGAGCTGGACGACGATCGTCCTCTCCGCCGTCCCCCGCCGCCCGTCCGATCCCATAACGGTGGCCGTCGCGCGATAGCCGCCGGCCGCCAGGGGCTCCGGCCACGCGAGGCTCCACGCGCCACCACCCGCGACCCTCGTCGTGTGCCGGGCGCCGCCGAGGACGACCTCGACCGTCGAGCCGGCCGGCGCGTCCGTGGTGCCCGCGAGGGTGAGGTCGGGGGTCTGGAGGAAGAGCGGCTCGTCGCCGGAGATCGTCAAGTGATAGACCCCGGCCGACTCGGTGGGCGATGGCGGCTGTCCGCTCGCCCGGGCGCCGAGCCCGGGCGCGAGGGTGGAGAGGACGGCGACGAGGACGGCGGCGCGCATCAGCCCTCGGGGTTGCGCGGGAACTTGAGGAAGGGGAGGCGGACCCCGTGAATCATCACCTGGTCTGCCCAAAGCGAAGACGGCGGCACGAAGCCCTGGGCGCCGCCGAAGGTGACGTAGTCGTCCTGCTCGACGCCGTCGCCGCTCACCCCGAGGCCGCCGGCGAGCGCCCCGTTGCGGTAGAGCGGCAGGCTGCCGGGGAAGAAGACGACGCCGTTCTGGTTGGGCGTGGCCGGCTGCGAGCCCTGGGTGCAGGGGCTCTGCCAGTCGCCATGGAAGAGGGGCAGGAAGGGCCCCGGGCCGCTGCCGTCGATCCCCGGCGGGAAGAGGTTCTGGGCGCCGAAACCGATGGTGCGGTTGGTGACCGCATGGCCCGCCGCACCGGGAAGGTCGGACCTCGCCTCGGGGCTGCCGGCCGTGAAGTAGACGACGTTGCGCGCCTTGGCGACCGCCACGTCGATCGAGAAGACCGTGGCGTCGGGCATGCGGTAGAGGGCGAGGATCGTGCCGTCCAGGTCGGCGACGGCGATCGTCATCCGCGTCCGCGAGCCGATCGGCAGGCGGATCGCGGCGCGCGTGCGCCCCGCCGTGGCGACCGCCTGCTGGACGATCTGATCGACCTCCGCGGCGGTGAGGACCCCGGCCGAGGGGCCGGCGAGGTAGCCGGAGGGCGCGCAGAGCCCGCCCGGCAGCGTGCCGGTCGCGAAGCTGCCGGGCGGCGTCCCGGCGACGGCGCCCGGCGGCGCCGTGCGCTGGACGGCGAAGGGGAGGCGGACGCCGTCGAGGAAGATCTCCCCCTGGGGCGGCGGGAAGAGCGCCGCGACCGCCGCGAAGGCGGCGTGCTCGGCCTCGGGCGCGGCAGGGCCGGCGACCCCGATGCCGCCCACGACGGCGCCGCCGCGGAAGACCGGCAGGCCGCCGGGATCGACGGCGTCGGCGTCCGAGTCCGACGGCGTCGAGTCGAGGCGCGGCAGCTTGCCGGTCACCGGGCCGGTGCCGCAGCCGGCGGTCGAGCCGGGGGGGAAGGACTGGCAAGGCCCGCCGGCGAAGCGCCTGGCGGGTGGCACGCTCTGGCCGCTCAGGAAAGTGACGTTCAGGTCGCAGCCGCGGTTGGTGTTCTCGATCCCGTAGAGCGCGGCGTTGGGCGTCCGGTGGATGCCCGGCGGGAAGTGCAGGCCGGAGATGAAGCGCACGGTGCGCGACGACAGCGGCGCCTGGTCGTTGCTGAAGAAGGCGCCGGTGCGGGCGAGGCCGATCGCGTGGTCGTCGAGCGTCGCGTCGGCGGCAGGATAGCGGAGGAGCGCCAGCACGTCGCCCAGCCGGTCGACCACGGCGACGGTGACGTTGGGCTCCGTGCTCACCGCGCCGGCGGCCTGGGTGGCGAGCTGCATCGCCTCGGCCTGCGAGAGCTGGGCGCCGGGATCGTCGCAGACGATCGCCGACGGCACGGGGGTCGGCGGCGGCACCGCCGGCGGCAGGTGAGTGGGGTGCCGGTGGCGGCGCGGCTGGAGGGCCTCCGAGCCCGCCGCGGCGCGCGTCGGCGCGCTGGCCGCGGCCATGGCAGCCACGGTGACCGCCACCGCCGCGAGGAGTGCGCATGAGACCCTGGGCATGACGTTCCTCCTCATCTCGCCGCGATCCAGGTGGGCGCCCGGCCGTGGTACCCGTGGCAGCTCACGCAGTCGGTCGGGCCGGCCGCCGGCTCGACGCCGGGCAGCGCTCCTCCGCCGCCGTGACAGGTTCGGCAGACGGCGATGCCGGGGAGCAGCACGTCGGCGGTGCGGGCGCTCTCGGCGGCGCCGGCGTGGCAGGTGGCGCAGGGCACCGCGGCGTGCTTCGAGTGCAGGAAGCGGGCGTGCGGCAGCCAGACGGCCGCGATGGCGGTCGGCGCCACGCGCGGCAACGGCCTGGCGTCGGGGTCCACCTCGTGGCACTCGGCGCAGGCCGTGCGGTAGAGGTAGACCTCGGCCTCGGCGATGCGCCGCGTCGCCGCCTCGCCGAGGTCGAGCTGCCGCTCGGGCTCCAGGCGGCGGAGGACAGTGCGGCGCTGCTCCATCACGGAGAGCGAGGGGTCGCGCCGGTCCGAGTAATAGGCGGCGAGGAACTCGTGCACGCGCTGGGGCGTGTCGTGCGGCGCCACGTCGGCAGGGCGCCGCGCGCCGGGGAAGGTCAGCGGGTGACAGCCGGCGCAGGCGGTGCCGTAGGCGACCGGACGCATCCCCGTTCCCTCCTCCTGAGAGACGTGGCAGTCGGCGCAGGCGAGCTGGGCCTTGCCCGCCGGCAGGCGGCGGAGCCCGGGGCGCAGGTGGAGCTGGTGGCCGAACTTGATCCGCGCCGGATCGGCGCCCTCCGAGACCGCCACGGCGAGCGGGAGCCGGCGTGGAGCGCCCGCGGATGCCAGGGTCACCGAGAAGTCCGGGTGGTCGGCGGCGAAGGTGTGGACGTGGACGGCGAACGCGGGAGCGCTGCCGCCGCTCACCGCGAGGTCGCCGTGGCAGGCGACGCACCGGGCGTCCGCCACCGCACGGAGGGCGGCCAGGCCGCGATGCTCGACGTGGCAGCTGTCGCAAGGGGGCGCCGCGGTCTGCCGCGGCTGATGCACGGCCGCAGCCCTCCCGGAGCCCCCCGGCTGGCCGGCCGCCGGGCCGACTGGACGATGGCAGGTCTGGCAGCGCTCGTCGGTCGGTCCGAGCCAGGGGGTGTGACAGGCGGCGCAGCCCTCCGCCGCGATCCGCGGCTGCGCGGCGTGCGCCGGCGTCACCTCCCCCGGTTGGAAGACCTTGGTGCGGCCGGCCCGCGCCAGGGCGAGCGGCACGGCGGCGGCGAGCGCGGTGAGCGCGAGGGCCAGCCAGGGCTTGGCGAGGAGGCCGTGGCGCAGCCGGTAGGCGGCGACGTAGTCGACCCGCGCCGGCTCGGCAGCCGCGGCGGCACCGGCCGGCGCCGCGGCGCCCTCCCCCTCCCGCCGCACCTCGATCTCCAGCGGCGCGTCCGGCCCGGCGATCCGCAGGCGCAGCCGAAAGGGGCCGACGTCGACCGCGTCGCCGTCGGCCAGTCGCCACTCGGAGACCGGCTTGCCGCCGACGTAGGTGCCGGTGACGCTGCCGCGGTCGGCGAGCAGCCAGCCCGCGTCGGCGCGCGCGATGACGGCGTGCTCGAGCGCCACGGAGGCGTCGTCGAAGCGCAGGTCGGCGTTGGTGCCGCGCCCGATGCGGAGCTCCTCCCCCTCGACGCGCGTGGTCGTCCGCTCCTCGCCCTCCGCGGGTCCAGTGATCCAATGGATGACGAACGCCATGGTCGCTAGCGCTGCCAGTAGTAGAGAACCGCCACGACGTGGGCCACGACCAGGGCGACGAGGGCGATCGAGAGCGGCACGTGTAGGTAGAGCCAGACGTCGAGCAGGTTCTTGTAGCGCTGCTGGTCGAGGAGGCGGCGGCGGAGCTCCTCGCGCTGGCGCGAGAGAACCAGGAGCTGGCGGAGGTCCGCCTGCTCCGCGGGCCCCACCCGGCCGACCATCTCCGCCCAGCGGCGATCGCCCTTGCCGGAGCCCCGCTCGCGGCCGGCGCGGCCGGAGGCGGGGCGCAGAATTCGCCAGCCGGCGAGGCGGCCGGGGCGCGACTGGGCGAGGAGCGACTGGTGCACGCGCCCGAGCTCCGCCGAGCGGCCGGCGGCGACCCGCGCCATGGCGCGGGCGAGCTGATTGAGCTGCTCCGACGCCTCGGCCGCGGTGAGCCCGGTCTCCACCTCGGTCAGCAGGCGCGGCACCTGGCGGTAGAGCACCACTCCCCAGATGCCGCTGCCGACCACGACGAGGAGGGTCACGAAGGCGGCGATCGCCAACCGGTCGCGGAAGTGGAAGCCGGCGTGGAAGGCGATCAGCGCGCCGGCGAGGAGGCCCAGCCAGATGTGGGACTGGAGCCAGCTCTCGAGCCGCCCCCAGACGCTCTTGTACCAACGCTTGCGGGCCCCGAAGAAGAGCAGCACGAGGATCGCCGCGGCGCCGAGGACGCCGTAGGCGACCCCCGCCGACGAGCCGCCGCCGCGGGGGAGTCCGAGCCGGACGAGCCGCGCGTAGGAGGCGCCGAGGAGGACGAAGGCGGCGAGCCCCGCCCACCGCCAGCCGGCGCCCGTGGAGCTAGCGGGCACGGCCCGCCTCGCCGCGCCGCACGGAACGCTCGTCGACGAGGTCGCGGCAGGCCTCCGGCGAGGCGACGCGGATGGCGGCCCCGGTCGGGCAGCTCCGCACACAGGCCGGCCCGCCGTGGATCTCTCGGCAAAGGTCGCACTTGACGGCGACCGTCTGCCCACCGGCGGTCCCCGGCGCCGGCTCGGCGCCGAAGGAGAAGATCGACCGCACCCAGTCGGCGAGCGTGCGCTCGCGCTTGGGGTGGACCATGAAGATGTTGTCGTAGGGGCAGTTGCGCTCGCAGTTGCCGCAGCCGATGCAGTTGCTCTTGATGTAGACCTCGCCCTGCGGGTCGCGGCCGATGGCGTCGGGCGGGCAGTCGAGCATGCAGAGCGGGTTCTCGCACTGCCAGCAGGAGTTGGGGGCGAGCAGGTTGTAGAACTTGATGCCGGTGAGCGACAGCCGCGCCTGGCCGTCCTCGTGCACGCCCTCGCAGGCGCGGATGCAGTTGTCGCAGCGCACGCACTTGTGCTCGTCGATCACCAGCACGTCGGTGCCCATCACCACCTCGCGGCGGATGAGGTCGGAGAGCACTTGGCCGCCGTCCGGCGTCGCCTCGGCGAGCAGCGAGTCGACGCGGCGCGTCTCGAGGGTGGCGGCGAAGCCGGCGCGCAGCTGCGGGTTCTCGGCGAGGAAGCGGTCGAAGTCCTCCTTGTCGAGCCGGATCAGCTCGGTGGGGAAGATGGCGGTGACGGTCGCGGTGCGCGGCGAGCCGGCGAGGAGCGCGGTCTCGCCGAAGAAGTTGCCGGACACCAGGTAGGAGAGCACGATCTCGCGGCCGGCGGAGCTCTTGGCGATCTTCACCATGCCGTTGCGGATGAGGTAGAAGGCGTCGCCGGGCTCGCCCTCGCGGAAGACCTCCTTGCCTTTCTCGAGGCGCACCACCCTGGCCTTGGCGACGAGCTTCCAGAGCGTCGCCTCCGGTAGGTCGGGGAAGAGATAGCCCTGGAAGGCGCGGAGGAGGAACGCCCGGTCGACCGTCGCCTTGACGTTGGCGTCGGTCGCCAGCAGCTTGAGCATCGCCTTGCGCGGCACCTCGATCAGCCGCACGTCGCCGGCGCCGTCCACTGCAGTGGCGGTCGCGTTCCGCCGCCGGTTGGAGATCAGGCTCATCTCGCCGAAGAAGTTGCCGGCGGTGAGCGTCGCCACCTGCCGCTCCTCCCCCGTCTCGGAGCGCACCGAGACGGCGACCCGGCCGCCGGCGACCACCAGGAAGCTGTTGCTGTAGTCGTTCTGGCGGAGGATCACCTCGCGGTCGCGGCAGGTGCGGACCTCGGCGGTGAGGAACACCTCGCGCAGCAGCTCCTCGTCGGCGACGCCGAAGAGCGGGATCTCGTCGCGGAGCTCGCCGATGCGCTGCCGCACGGTGCCGCGCCAGAACGGCAGCCGGGCCTTCAGGACCTCCTCGTCGGCCGGCTCGACGGCGCGGCCGAGGATGTGCTCGACGACCTCGTAGCCCTGGTTGATGCCGAGCTTGATGAGGTCGCGGCCGGTGACCGCCCCGATGAGGAAGAGCCCGGGGGCGGTCGACTCGTAGCGCTGGGTGAGGACCGGCTTCGCCTCGCGTCCCTCCCCCGCGAAGCGCACCCCGAAGCTCTCGAGGAGGGCGCGGGGCGGCGTCGCGCCGAGCTTCAGGATGACGTGATCGGCGCTCACCCGGAGATCGCCCTCCGGCGACTTCAAGTCCGCGGTGGCGGCGTCGATGCGCTGGACGGTGCTGCTGAAGTGGATCTTGATCTGCCCGCTCGCGGCGCGGGCGAGGATGTCGCGCTCCAGGCTCTCCTTGGCGCGCAGGATCTCCGGCGTCCGCACCACCAGGCCCACGCGGTTGGCGTCCGCCAGGGCGAGGGCGATCTCGAGCGCCGAGTCGCCGGCCCCGACGACGAGGATGTCCTTGCCCTTGAACTCGTCGGGATCGGCGAGGCGCGTGGCGACGTGGGGAAGGCTCTCGCCCGGGATGCCGAGTCGCCGCGGGTTGCCCTGAGTGCCGAGCGCGAGCACGACGTGGGCCGCCTCGAGCTCGTCCGTCGGGGTGCGCACGAGGAAGCCCGCGCCCCCCCGCTCGACCGCGGTCATCTCCTGGCGGAAGCGGACGTTCAGGCGCTGGGCCTCGGCGAAGCGGCCCCAGGCGTCGAGCACGGCCTCGCGCGCGCCGGCGCCGAACGGCAACTCGCTCCGCAGCGGCACCATGGCGGGCTCGGCCATGACGTGCTTGCGCTTCTGGTAGCAGTGGACGGTGTCGGCGAGGTGGTCGGCGCGCTCGAGGAGGGCGTACTTCAGCCCGTTCGCCGCCGCCCGCCCGGCCGCCGCGAGGCCAGCGGGGCCGGAGCCGACAATGATCAGGTCGAATGCGTCGCGCGCCACAAAGGATTCGCCACGGCCCGCGGGCGGCCGCCGTTGAGTCGTCTCGTAGACCTCTTGGTCAGTGTTACACCGATGTTACACCCGAGCCGCCGCGCGAGCCATCGCGCCCACCACCATTCGGTCGGCTAGCGTGGCTTCCTCGCCCACAGGATCGCGAAGCGGCTCGGCTCGCGCCGCCGCTTGAGCCGCGCGATCCAGGGCCGCATGGCCCATCGCCAGCCGTACCAGGGCGTCACCCGGCGCCAGGCGATTCCGAGATCGCGGGCGAGGTCGTCGAGCGCCTTCCAGGTCAGGTACTCGCGGCTCGGGATGCTCTCGGAGCGGGTTCCGAAGCGGCGGGCGAAGTCGGCGTGGCGCTCCTCGATCATGCGGCGGCCGCTCTCGTCGCGGCGATAGATCGGCGACTCGAGAACGACGAGCGCGCCGCCCGGCCGGAGGACGCGGAGCGCCTCGGCGAGCGTCGCCCGGTAGTCGGTCGAGTAGTGCAGGCTGGCGTTGAAGATCGCAAGGTCGGCCTCGCCGTCGGGAAACGGCAGGCGATCGAACTCCGCCTGCAGGCGCGGCCAGAGCGGACGGTAGTGGCGGGCGGCGCCCAGGCCGTCCTGGGGATCGGCCGAGAGGTCGACGGCGCACGGGTGGTGGCCGAGATCCGACAGCCGGTGCGAGAGCCAGCCGACGCCGGCGCCGAGGTCGAGCGCCTTGAGGCCCGGGCCCAGGCGCGGCAGAACCTGCCGGGTGAGCGCCGCGAAGGTGCGGCGGCGGAGCGCCCACTGCCAGGCGATCGGATGATCGGGCGGACAGCCGGGTAGGGCGAGGAAGTGCGCCGGGTCGTCCGAGCCGCGCCGCTCGGCGAGACGGATCTTCGTGTAGTCGGCGAGGAACGCCGCGAAGTGCTCGCGCCGCCCGGCCGGCAGGAGCGAGCGCGCGCCGCCGGTCCCCGCGAGCGTCGGATAGACCGCGCCGCAGCCGGGACAGCGGACATCCGGCGGAAGCGCCGCTTCGTCCCCCAGCGCGGCGCCGCAGGCCGGGCAGGCGAGGTGCCAGCCGGGTCCGGAGATCACGGACACGGCCTACGAAATCCCCGCCTGTCGGCGCACCTTCGCAGCCGATACCCCACCCTGTAGGGGCGGAGCTTGTCTCCGCCCGTTTTCGTAGGGGTAAGTCGCTGGGCGGAGGCAAGCTCCGCCCCTACAGGGATGGATGGAGTGGCCTATCGAGCCAGGGATACCGGCGACGACGGAACGCAACCTCACCGCCGGACCAGCTCCAGGAGATAGTGGTCGGCGAGCGAGGGCAGCGGCCAGATCGTCTCCCAGCGGCGCTCGCGGGCGTCGAGGCGGGCGACGAGGCCCGGATGGCGGAGGGCCCAGCCCTCGGCCGCGGGAAGGGGGACCAG
>DATBQN010000154.1:0-12865 GCA_036560825.1 Thermoanaerobaculia bacterium | reverse complement strand
ATCTCCTTTCCGGGTCTCTGACCCTGGATCCCTTTGCAGCCCAATCTATGGGACTGCGCCAGGAGATTGGCCTTCTCATTCCATTCTTCGCTGCGCTCAGGATGACAATGGGTAAGGCATCCCAGCAGCGAAGTTGATCTTGCTCGCCTCGTTCCGAAAGATTCACAGGTCGCTCACAATGAAGGCTGCCAATTGAGTCAGGTTTCCTTCTGCCACGGAACGCGAGAGATCCACCAGCGTTCGACCCATTCGCTCGTCAGCTTCCATCACTTCGCAGAATCTTCGCTTGAGACGGCATCCCCATCCGCGCCCCGGCCGAGGACGCTCCGCAGGGCGAGGGCGAGCAGGACGAAGAAGGGGACCCCCGCCTGCACCAGGAAGCGGTCCCAGGTGGTGAGGACGGTCGCCTCGAGGTCCTCGCTCACCGCGTAGGCGGCGAGGGCGATGGCGATGGGGGCCGCGGCGGCGAGGGCGAGGGGGAGGGCCACCCGGCGGCGGAGGCCGTGCCGCCCTAGGAGGAGCAGGAAGGGCGCGATCCACCAGAAGAGCGACCAGCTGGGAAACCAGAACATCTTGACCCGCGCCAGCCGCAGGACGAGCGGCAGGCGCGCCAGCGCGGGGCCCAGCGTGCGACCCAGCGTCCGGCCCAGCGTGCGGAAGGCGACGAGGCTGGCGTAATTCTCGTCGTAGCGCTCGGGGATTCCCGCGGCCCAGGCGAGCCGCAGGCCGACGGCGAGCGAGAGCGCCAGCGCGGCGAGGCCGGCCGGCGCCAGCCGCTCTCGCGCCCAGCGACGGGCCCCCGCGCGCCAACTCTTCCCGGTGAGCGGCAGGAGGGCGAGGAGCGCGGCCCAGAGGGCGAGCGGCGCGCCCTCCAGCTTGGCGAGCGCCGCGGCGGCGAGGAGAAGGCCGGCCGCGAGGCCGTGCGAGAGCCGCGGCCGCGGCCGCAGCAGGAGGAGGAGGGCGCCGCCGTAGAAGCAGGCGAGCGGGAGGTCGCTGTAGGCGGCGATCGCTCCCCCTTCCGGCGAGAAGGCCAGGAAGGGGACGAGCGCGGCGGCGAGCACGGCGAGCGCCGCGGCGCGCCTCCCCGCCCAGCGCCGCGCCCCTTCCTCGACGAGCAGCAGGAAGACCGGGAAGAAGGCGGCGTAGGCGGCGCGGAAGGGGACCGCGTCGTCGTCGGCCCCGGCGAGCTCGAGCACCGCGACCTGGGCGAGCGGGAGGAGGAGCGGGTAGCGCGGGTGGGTGACGTACCACCGCGCGTCGCGGAGGACCGGGGCGTCGACCGTCCCCGCCGCCCGCACGTAGCGCGCCTGGGCCGCCCAGGTCATGCGGCCGTCCCAGTCGCGGAGCGGGTCGGTCAGCGCGTCGCAGAAGACGCCGAGCGTGACCACCCCGGCGACGGCGACGGCGAGGGCTGCGACAGCCGGCGCGAGCGCGAGGCGACGGGTTCCGCGGCGGCGGCGTCCGGGGCCCGAGCGGGGGAGCGGCGCGCTCCGTCCGCCCGTCCCGTCCCCTGGGGAGGTCCGCGCGCGGAGCCTCGCCGCGAGGCAGACGGCGCCGATGGCAATCGCCGCGAGGGCGAGCGAGAGCACGGCCGGCCGCCGGAGCGGCACCGCGAGGAGGTGCGAGAGGACGTAGAGGCCGCCGGCGATCCAGGCGACCCCGAGCAGATAGGCATAGGCGAGCCGGTGCCGGAGGGCCAGGACGCGGAGGCCGGGAAGCGCCTCGGTGATGGCCCAGCCGCTGGCGGCGAAGAGCGCCACGCCGCCGAGGCCGGCGAGCGCTCCCGCGGCCGTCATGCCGGCGGCCGCTCGCGCGTGGCCCGCGATTTGCAAACTCTGGGTGAAGGAATTCTCATGGGAGGCATCATCCCGATGCCTTCGATATGGAGGAGACAACGGCTATGCGCAGACACCCGGTACTCATCATGGCGCTCCTGCTGAGCTTCGTCGCGGTGACGTCGGTGATGGCGGACAAGATGCAGTCGTCCAGCTCGAAGACCTCGAAGTACCACCGCATGCACGGCAAGATCGAGTCGGTCGACTCGGTGGGCGGCAGCTTCACGGTCAGCCACGCCAAGGAGAGCTCGACGTTCAAGACCGACAGCTCGACCAAGTACAAGCACGGCACCAAGGACATCACCCTCGCCGACCTCAAGACCGGCGACGACGTGCGCGTCTCGTTCACCGAGAACGGCACCGACAAGACGGCCGCCCGCGTCGACGTCGTCAAGGAGGCGAGCACCGAGCCGGCCAAGAGCACCCCCTAACGAAGCCGAAACACGAAGCCGAAACGTCGAGCGAGCGGGTCCCTTCCCTTCTTGGAAGAGGGGGGGACCCGTCCGCCGTTCCGCCGTTCCCTAGCGCCCCTGGGCCACCCGCCGCGAGTCGGGCGCGTGGAGCACCGCCGGCCGCTTGCCGAGCCGCAGGCCGCTGGCGATCTGCTCCACCGCGTGCTCGGCCGACATCATCGCCCCCTCCTGCCAGCCGGGCAGCGTCGAGACCTGGTCGCCGATGACCTGGAAGCGGCCGTCCGGCTCGAGCAGGCGGGCGTAGGCGTCGCGGTCCTCCGTGCTCTCGGCGCTCCACTCGGCCCAGCCGCCGCGCTGGAACGGCACGTTCTGCCAGGCGATCGAGAGCCCCAGGCTCTGGGGGACGATCGAGTCGTCGGCGAACTCGGGATGGAGCTTCACCGCTCCCTGGCGCGCCGTCGCCAGGCGCTCCTCGAGCCCCATGCGGCCGAGGGTCACCGCGTCGTCCTGGAAGTTGTAGGCCCCGGTGAGCGTCCCCTTGGCGCCGAAGTAACCGTTCGACGGGTACCACACCTGGGTGATCATGTCGTCGATCCAGCTGATGCCGCCGTAGATCTCGTCGCCGGTCTCCCAGAAGCGCCGGTTGGCCTGCCAGCCCACCTTGCAGGTGGGGGCGAAGCGGGCGCGCCCGACCGCCTTGCCGAAGTCGTCCGAGAAGTTGGCGGGGATCTGGTGCAGCAGCGGCAGCGGGATGTTGGAGAGGCAGTAGTCGGCGTGCCGCACCTGCTTCTCGCGCGTCGCGGTCCGGCTGGTGACGTCGACGCCGTCCGGCCGCAGGCGGATGTCGATCACCTCGGTGCGGTAGCGGATGAGCTGGCCGACCTTGCGCTTGAAGCCCTCGACGAGCTGGTCCATGCCGTTGACCGGCTGGAAGAGGGTGGGCTGCCACTCGAAGTCGACCGGCTGGTAGAAACGGTGGCGCCAGAACTCGGAGCGCAGGAGATCGGCGAAGCCGAGCTTCTCCTCCGCGCCGCAGGCCTGGTAGACGGTCGGCGGCTCGGCGCACCCCGAGCGGGTCGAGCCGGCGTAGGCGTAGTCGGGGCACTTCTCGCCCTGCAGGTCGCCGAAGACCTTGAGCAGGGAGAGCAGCCGCTCGCGGTCCCCCTCGTCCAGCTGGGCGTCGAGCGACTTCTGGCAGATCGCCTTGGCGAGGAGCTCGGCGACGTAGCCGCGGGTGTCGTTGGCGATCCGCCGGTTGGCCTGCGGCCTGCCGCCGAAGGCCTTGTCGGTCTGGTAGCGGTTCGCCGTCGTCTCCATGACGTAGATCTCGAGCGGCACGCCGAGGTCCTGACAGTAGTGGAGCGCCCGGCGGTGGTGGTACGGGAGGCGCCCCGGGCCCATGTTGAGGTAGAGCCCGTCGTCGAACCTGCAGGTCTGACGGCTGACGCCGCGGTCGCCGTCCTCGGTGATCACCGAGCCGCGGCGGGCGGTGAGGCTGCGGCCGCCGGCGCGCTCCTGCGCCTCGAGGATCTCGCAGCGATACCCGGCGCGGCCGAGCTCGTAGGCGGCGGTCAGGCCGCCGATGCCGGCGCCCAGGATGAGCACCGACTTGCCGGCGCCGGAGCCCGCGGGGAGCTCCAGCGGGCCGCTCCAGGCCTCCGGCAGGTTGATCAACCCCATCGCCGTCATCGTCTCGTAGACCGCCGCGGCGCCGCCGGCGCGGCCGACCAGCCCGAGGAACCGCCGCCGCGTCCAGGCGCCGCCGTCTCCGTCGTTCATCTCTCCCCCGATCGTGGAAGCGCGAATTGTGCGATCTGTGGATGCCGAGCCCGGCGATCATCGAATGATCCACGGCGCGAAAGCAAGCCCGCGCCACCTGGCTCGGCCCGTGACGCGGGTGTAAACTGGGCGGCATGGAGATGGCGCTCGGAGCTCTCGCCGGGATCGGGCTCGCGGCGGCGTGCGGCTTCCGGGTGTTCGTCCCCCTCCTCGTCCTCTCCCTCGCCGCGCGCTCGGGGCACATGACGCTCGGCCACGGCTTCGCCTGGATCGCCTCCCAGCCCGCGCTCATCGCCTTCGCGGTCGCCACGGTCCTCGAGATCGCCGGCTACCTCATCCCCTGGGTCGATCACCTCCTCGACGCCATCGCGACGCCGACCGCGATCGTCGCCGGCATCCTGGTGACCGCCGCCTCGCTCGGCCACGCCAGCCCCTTCCTGCAGTGGACGATCGCCATCCTCGCCGGGGGCGGCACCGCCGCCACCTTCCAGGGCCTGACCGCCACCGCCCGCGCCATGTCGACCCTCACCACCGGCGGCCTCGGCAACCCGCTGGTGTCGACGGCCGAGGCGGGCAGCGCCGGCGTCCTCTCGCTCCTCGCCGTCTTCGTGCCGGTCCTCGCCGTGCTCGCGGTGGTGCTCCTCCTCGCCTTTGGCGTCCGCCGCCTGCTCTTCCGCCGGCCGCCGGCGCGCGCCAGCTGATCGGAGATGCGGGAACCTCGCGGCCCGCGACAGCATCTAAGGTGGAATATGACGTCCGCTCCAGCCCGCCGTAACGCTTCGCTCCTCAATCTTCCCCTGCTGGCCGGGCTCGCCTCTCTGGCCGGTCTGGCCCTCCTCGCCGGCGGCTGCCTGGCGCCCGCCGACGGCGTCATCGACCGCGGCGGCCTGGCGCGCCTGCTGCGCGAGAAGGGGCTCGCCGGGGCCCAGGTCGTCATCCCCTACGAGCTGACCGACGAGATGCGGACCTGGGTCCACAAGGTCGTCCCCCACGCCGAGGTGCCGAGGGACAAGCGCCTCCAGCTCCTCCTCGACGCCCTCCTCGATCCCGACAAGGGCCTCGGCATCACCTACGAGGGCCATTACACCGGCACCGCCGCGGAGGTCTTCGCCACCCGGCGCGCCAACTGCCTCTCCTTCACCAACATCTTCGTCGGGCTGGCGCGCGAGATCGGCGTCGAGGCGTTCTACCTCGACGTCGACGACATCCAGCGCTTCGAGCGGGAGGGGGACCTCGTGGTGGTCTCCGGCCACGTCTCCGCCGGCTTCGCCGTCGACCGCGAGATCCAGGTCCTCGACTTCACCCTGGCGCCGGTCGCCCACTACCGCGAGATCCGGCGCATCTCCGACCACACCGCCGTCGCCCTCTACTACTCGAACCGCGGCGGCGAGCTGCTGCGCGGCGGCCAGTACGTCGAGGCGCTGCCCTGGCTGCGCAGCTCCGTCGTGCTCGACCCCGACCTCGCGCGCGGCTGGGTGAACCTCGGGGTGGCGCTCCGCCGCACCGGCGACCCGACCGCCGCCGAGGCCGCCTACCGGAAGGCGCTGGAGATCGACCCCGACTCCTCCTCGGCCTACCAGAACCTGTCGTCGATCCTCCGCCTCCGCGGCCAGCAGAAGGAGGCCGACGAGATGCTCGCCCTGGCCGCCCGCGTCGGGGTGCGCAACCCCTTCAGCTACCTGGACTTGGGCGACCTCTCGCTGGCCCACGGCCGGCTCGACGAGGCGCACCGCTTCTACAAGAAGGCGCTCCACCTCTACCGCGAGCACGCCGAGCCCTACGCCGCCATGGGACAGTGGGCGGCGGCGGCGGGCGACCTCCGGGAGGCCCGGCGCTGGCTCGAGAAGGCGGCGGCGATCGACCGCGAGAACGGCCGCGTCAAAAAGCTCGCGGCGGCCCTGCAGAGCGCCGACCGCGGCGGCTCCCACGGGGTCGGCTGAGGTGGCGGCGCGCGCGCGCCTCGTCGCCCTCGCCGCGCTCGCCGTGCTGGCGGGTACGGCGCTCGCCTGCGCCACGACGACCCGCGCCGCCCCCCTCGACCGCGCCGCCGTCGCCCGGCTCTTCGCCGAGCGGCACGTCCGCGCGGCGCCGGCGGTCGTCCCCTTCGAGCTGACGGAGGAGATGCGCGCCTGGGCCCACCGCACGGTGCCCGACCCCAACCTGCCGGTGGAGCGCCGGCTCCATCTCCTCCTCCGCGCGCTGATCGATCCCGGCGGCCTGGGCGTCGCCTACGATGCCGATGCCACGGGCACGGCGGCGGAGGTCTTCGCCTCCCGGCGCGCCAACTGCCTCGCCTTCACCAACCTCTTCGTGGGCATGGCGCGGGAGCTCGAGCTGCCGGTCTTTTACCTCGAGATCGGCGACCTCCAGCGCTTCGAGCGCGAGGGCGACCTGGTGGTCGCCGCCGGCCACGTGAGCGCGGCCGCCTCCGGCTACGCCGACGATCGCTACCTCGACGTCCTCGACTTCACCGTCGCGCCGATCGCCGACTATCGCCAGCTCAGGCGCCTCTCGGACCGCGAGGCGATCGCGCTCCACTACGTCAACCGCGGCGGCGAGCTGCTGCGCGCCGGCCGCTACGCCGACGCCCTGCCCTGGCTCGACGGCGCCGTGGCGCTCGCCCCCGACCAGGCGCGCGGCTGGGTCAACCTCGGGGTGGCCCGGCGGCGGAGCGGCGATGCGGCCGGCGCCGAGGCCGCCTACCGCAGGGCGCTGGAGGCCGATCCCGACTCGGCCGCCGCCTACGAGAACCTCGCCTCGCTGCTGCGGCGGAGCAGCCGGGACCGCGAGGCCGAGGAGCTCCTCGTGCTGGCCGCCCGCGTCGGCGGCCGCAACCCCTTCAGCTACCTGAGCCTCGGCGACGTCTCGCTCGCCCACGGCCGTCTGGACGAGGCCCGCCGCCTCTACCGGCGGGCGCTCGGCCTCTACGGCGAGCACGCCGAGCCCTACGCCGCGATGGGGCAGTGGGCGCTGGCGGCGGGCGAGGTCAAGGAGGCGCGCCGCTGGCTCGCCAAGGCGGCGGCGATCGATGGCCAGAACGACCGCGTCCGGCGGCTCGCGTCCGCGCTCGCATCCAGCGCCGGCGGGGTGGCCTGAGGGCGGAGCGCGCCGTTCTACGCTCGATCTCTTGCGCAATTGCAACCTATCGCCGGCACGATGATTGCGAACCCAAGGAAGAGCGCTCGCGGCTGTTCGCGGGCGCCGTGAAAGGAGGCATTCATCATGCGTAAAGTGCACCTACTGCTCATCGGCCTGCTCGCCCTGTCGTCCACTCTGGTCGCCGCGGTGCCGCAGGGGCACTCGTCCGTCGCACCGATCTCCGTCGCCGCCGCGCCGGCCGCCGTCAGCACAGCGGCCGCAGCACCCTCCGCTACCGACACCGCGGCCCTCGCCGCGGTCCTCTCGGGGCAGACCGCCGACCAGGCCTGCATCCTCCTCTGCGTCATCGGGAAGCACTGCTGCATCATCAACAACCATTCGACCTGCATCCCGGACACGGAGCCCTGCCCGATCCAGTAGGAGCTCGCGTTCCGAGAGGGCCCGCCCGCCGGGCGGGCCCTTCGCTCCCCGCCTCTCGGTCCGGCGCGGCCGGTTAGGATACCCGCCATGTCGGGGGAGGGAGATCCGCGGGCGGCGCCGGCGCCGATTTGGCGCCTCTTCGTCGACACCGGTGGCACCTTCACCGACTGCCTGGCCCTCGATCCGGCGGGACGTCTCCACCGCGCCAAGGTGCTCTCGTCCTCCGCCGTGCGGGCGCGGGTGGAGGAGCGGCTCGACCCCCTGCGGCTGCGTCTCGCGGGCGCATTCCCTTCGGTCGAGGGCTTCTTCCGCGGCTACCTTTGGCGCCTCCTCGACGGCGCCCCCGAAGCGATCGACTCGCTCGAGGCGACCGCGGCGATCGAGGTCGCCGGCTACAACCCGGCGGAGCGCGTCATCGAGCTGGTGTCGGCCCCCGCGGAGCCCTTCCCGCCCGGCGCCCGCTGCGAGCTCGCCTCGCCCGAGGAGGCGCCCATCCTCGCCGCCCGCTGGGTGACCGGGACGCCGCTCGACCGGCCGCTGCCGCCGCTCGCTCTCCGCCTGGCGACGACGCGCGGCACCAACGCCCTCCTCGAGCGCAAGGGCGCGCCGACCGCCCTCTTCGTCACCCGCGGCTTCGCCGACCTGCTGGCGATCGGCACCCAGCAGCGGCCCGACCTCTTCGCCCTCGACATCCGCCGGCCGCCGCCGCTCCACGGCGCCGTCGTCGAGGTGCCGGAGCGCCTGGCGGCCGACGGCTCGGTGCTCGTCCCCTTGACCGCGGAGGCGCTCGCGGAGCTCGCCGCCGCGGCCGCGCGCCTCTCCGCCGCGGGCTTCGCGGCGGCCGCCGTGGCGCTCCTCCACAGCTTCCGCAACCCCGCCCACGAGCGGGCGGTGGGGGAGACCCTCGCCCGCGCCGGCTTCCGCCACGTCTCGCTCTCGGCGGACCTCGCGCCGCTCATCCAGATCCTGCCGCGGGCCGAGACGGCGGTGGTCGACGCCTACCTCTCGCCCGTCGTCGAGGGCTATCTCGCGCGGGTCGAGGCGGCGCTGCCGGCGGGCTCGCTCCACGTCATGACGAGCGCCGGCGGCCTGGTGCGCGCCGCCGCCTTCCGCGCCAAGGACAGCCTGCTCTCCGGCCCGGCGGGCGGGGTGGTGGGGGCGGCGGCGGCGGGGCGGCGCTCGGGGCTCGCCCGCGTGATCGCCTTCGACATGGGGGGCACCTCGACCGACGTCGCCCGCTACGACGGCGACTTCGAGCTGCTCTTCGAGCACCGCGTGGGGGACGCCCACCTGGTGGCGCCGGCGCTCGCCGTGGAGAGCGTGGCGGCGGGCGGCGGCTCGATCTGCCGCGCCGAGGGCGGGCAGCTCAAGGTCGGCCCGGAGAGCACCGGGGCGGCGCCCGGCCCGGCGTGCTACGGCGCCGGCGGCCCGCTCACGCTGACCGACGTCAACCTCCTCCTCGGCCGGCTGGCTCCGGAGCGCTTCGGCATACCGATCGAGACGGCGGCCGCCGAGGCGGCCCTGCGAGCCGTCGAGGGCGCCCTGAGCGCGGCGAAGGGTCTCGGGGCGGGAGAGCTCGCCGAGCGCGAGGCCCTCCTCCAGGGCTTCCTCGACATCGCCGACGAGCGCATGGCGGAGGCCATCCGCAGGATCTCGCTCGGCCGCGGCTACGATCCCGCCGAGCACGCCCTCGTCGCCTTCGGCGGGGCGGGCGCCCAGCACGCCTGCGCGGTGGCGGCGCTGCTCGGGATCGGGCGCGTGCTGGTGCCGGAGGACGCCGGCCTGCTGTCGGCCGCCGGCCTCGCCGCCGCCGCCGTGGAGCGCTTCGCCCAGCGCCAGGTGCTGCGGCCGCTGGCGGAGGCCGCGCTGCACCTCGCCGGCTGGCTCGCGGAGCTGGCGCGCGAGTCCGCCGCGGCGGTCGCCGCCGAGGGGATTCCCGCGGGCGAGATCGGCGTCCGCCGCCGCCTGCTCGACCTCCGCTTCGCCGGCCAGGAAGGGACGATCGCCGTCCCCTACGACCCCGAGCTGGCGCCGGAGCGCGCCTTCGCCGCCGCCTATCGGGAGCTCTACGGCTACCTTCCCGCGGAGCGCCCGATCGAGCTCGTCGCCATCCGGGTCGCCGCCTCGTCGCGGCCGCCGGAGATCGCGGCGGCGCCGCCGGCCGCGGAGTCTTTTTCCGCGGCGCCGCCCGCCACTCGCCGCGCCTGCTTCGCCGGGCGCTGGCGCGAGGTGCCGGCCTACGAGCGCGAGTCGCTCGCCCCGGGGGCTGCCTTCGCCGGCCCGTCGCTCGTCTTCGAGCGGCACAGCGCGACGGTGGTCGCCGAGGGCTGGACGGGCCGGGTCGACGGCGCGCGGGCGCTCGTGCTCGAGCGCTCCTAGGCGCCCGCCGGCGCGCCTGCCTCCCCGCGCGCTCCCGGTATCGCGTAGCGAACACCGCGACACCTATTACTGTAGAGCAAAGGATATGAATTTACGGATGTATTGCGTCCGGGCGCGCCGGTCGGGCAGCCGGCAAGCTCAAGGAGGAGAATGAGATGCACGAGAACGAGCGCTTCGACGTAGCGATCCTGGGAGCCGGTCTGGGGGGGACGATGCTGGCGGCGATTCTCGCCCGGCAGGGCAAGCGCGTGCTGGTGCTGGAGAAGGGGAGCCACCCGCGCTTCGCGGTCGGCGAGGCCCTGCTGCCGCAGAGCACGCTGTGGATGTGGATCCTCGCCCAGCGCTTCGACGTGCCCGAGATCCAGCACCTCACCCGGCTGGATTCGATCCACCAGCACGTCGGGCCGACCTGCGGCGTCAAGCGCACGCTCGGCTTCCTCTACCACGAGGAAGGGCGGCGGCAGGACCCGCTGCAGTCCAACCTGCTCATCGCGCCGAGCACGCCGCTCACCCGCGAGAGCCACCTCTTCCGCCAGGACGTCGACCTCTACATGCTCAACGTGGCGCTGCGCTACGGCGCCGTCTACCGCGACCGCGTCGACGTCCGCGAGATCGAGGTGGACGGCGACGGCGTCCGCCTGCGCACCGGCGCCGGCGACGAGCACGCGGCGCGCTTCCTGGTGGATGCCGCGGGCTTTCGCTCGCCGCTCGCCGACCGCTTCGGCCTGCGCGAGACGCCGACCCGTCTGGAGACCCAGTCGCGCTCCATCTTCACCCACATGCTGGGGATGCGGCTCTACGACGACGACCTACTGCCGGAGGAGGCGCCCGGGCTCTCGGCGCGCTGGTGCGAGGGCACCCTCCACCACGTCTTCGAGGGCGGCTGGTTCTGGATCATCCCCTTCAACAACGTCGCCGGCTCGGAGAACCCGCTCTGCAGCGTCGGCCTGACGCTCAACATGAAGCGCCACCCCGACACCGGCCTGGGGGCGGAGGAGGAGTTCTTCCGCTTCGTCAACCGGTACCCCAGCATCGCCCGGCAGTTCGAGGGAGCGACGGTCGCCCGCGACTGGGTGAAGACCGGCCGGCTGCAGTACTCGGCGACGGGCGGCGCCGGGGACCGCTACTTCCTCATGGCGCACGCCCACGGCTTCATCGACGCGCTCTTCTCGCGCGGCCTGATCAGCACCTTCGAGGTGCTCTCCGCCCTCGCCGGTCCGCTGCTCGCGGCGCTCGACGAGGACCGCTTCTGCCGCGCCCGCTTCGCCTACGCCGAGCGGCTGCAGCAGGCGATGCTGCGGCAGAGCGATCGCGTGGTCAACAACTCCTACCGCGCCTTCCCGAGCTTCGCCCTGTGGAACGCCTGGCTGCGCGTCTGGCTGATCGCCGAGATCTTCGGCGACCTGCGGCTGTTCAGCCTCTGCGTCAAGTACCTGGAGGACCGCGACAAGTCGGTGTTCGCCCGCCTGGAGACCGATCCCCTCATCGGCACCAGCGCGCCGGGGGAGGACGAGGTCACCGATCTGGTCAATCACGCCGAGGAGGTGCTTGCCCGCTACGAGCGCGGCGAGCTGGGCGCCGAGGCCGGCGCGGCGTCGATCCTCGCCTCCCTCGACCGCGCCGCCTGCATGCCTCCGGTTCACGGCTGGGGCGACGCGCGGGACCTCCACCTCGACTACGTCCCCGAGAAGCTGGCGCGCACCATCGGCTGGGGCCTCACCGAGGCGCCGCCGTACATCCGCGACCGCATGTTCCTCTTCAACCCCGCCGTCCTCGGCATGGGGGCGTGATGCGTTTGACATCCCGTTTTGTTTGCGCCAACATACCCATGGTGTCTTCGGGTCCGCGCGCTCGATCTCGCGAGCGGCGCGGCGGCTCTCAAGAGGCTTGGGCGGCCCACGGAGCCGGGCGGGTTGGGACCCGCCGATGATGGACACGCCCAGAGAGGAGGTGGTCCAGTGCATATAGGTCAACGCAACGGTCCGGCGGAGGTGGCGGCCCGGTAGGGCAACCTCTCGAACGGCGTCTGTGGCGCTGATCGGAGGGCGACCCCGCGACCCGGGGGAACCCAACGCCGCCTCACCAGACTCCCAAGGCCCCGGTTCGCTGAGGACCGGGGCCTTTTGTACGATGGGCGCGCGACAGCGCCGCGAGGACATGAGAAACGGAGGATGCCGATGCCGAGAGATCTCGAAGAGTTCCGCGCCTATCGCGAGCGCATGAACGAGCGCATCCTGGGGGCCGAGCACCTCGGGCTCAAGCGCTTCTTCAACCTCGACACCGCGGCCTACCGCGACGGCGCGCTCGACGCCAGCACCAAGGAGCTGCTCGGGCTCGTCGCCTCGCTGGTGCTGCGCTGCAACGACTGCATCGACTACCACCTGATCCAGTGCGTCGACGTCGGCCTCTCCGACGAGGAGCTGCACGACGCCATGAACGTCGGCCTGGTGGTGGGCGGGTCGATCGTCATCCCGCACCTCCGCCACGCCTTCGACACCCTCGACCAGCTCCGCGCCGCGCGGCGGAGCGCCGCCGCCGCAGAGCCCTGAGCGGCCTCATGCGCAAGGTAGCCCTCGTCACCACCGGCGGCACCATCGAGAAGACCTACGACGAGCAGACCGGCGAGCTCGCCAACCGCCGCTCGATCGTCCGCCGCATGCTCTCCGAGCTCCGCCTCGAGGACACCGAGGTCGCCGTGCATGAGCTGATGAGCAAGGACAGCCTCGAGATGACCGACGGCGACCGCGAGCGGATCGTCGCCGCGGTCGGGGAGGCCGCGGCGGAGGACGGCGGCGCCTGCCAAGGCGTCGTCGTGCTGCACGGCACGGACACCCTGGCCGAGACCGGCGAGCGCCTGCTCGCCCGCATCCCTCATCCGCGCGTGCCGATCGTCCTGACCGGCGCCATGCGTCCCTTCGAGATGAAGAGCTCCGACGCGCT
>DATBQN010000153.1:0-5660 GCA_036560825.1 Thermoanaerobaculia bacterium | reverse complement strand
CGCGCGGGGTGATCTGCATCGAGGAGCCGGAGAACGGAATTCACCCTGACACGATCGGCGAGATGATCCGGCTCCTCCGGGACATCGCTCTCGACCCGAATCTGAGAGTCGACGAGGACAATCCTCTCCGACAGGTGCTCGTTAATACGCACTCCCCGGTCGTCGTGCAGAACGTCGATCCCGGCGACCTCGTCTACGTCGATCAGGCGAAGATCGTCCGGCAAGGCTCCATGGGGAACGTGGCTGTGCTGCGCGTGCCCGCAGGAACGTGGCGGGCGAAGCAGATGGAGGCGTTGGATCTTGCGCCGGGGCAGATCCAGCCCTATTTCCCCGCCGATACCGCTCTCTGGGCTGAGCTCGTCTCCAGAGAGTTTGTGAATCTTTAGAACGAGGTGGCGCCTTGTCGCAGGGATCCCTTTACCTTGTCATCCTGAGCGGAGCGAAGGATCTGGGGGCAGGGCTGCGCTAAGGTCAAGAAATAGAGTTGCTTACGGCCCCCCCACCCAGATCCTTCGCTCCGCTCAGGATGACGATGGAGAAGGAGTCGAGAGCTACTAACGAACGCCGGAGATTTCCTCCAAACTCTGAGCTACCCTACCCGACCGCGATCTCGCGCTCGACCGGCGGCAGGCAGCGGGTGGCGTCGCAGGGCTGGTAGGTGAGGACGAGGGTGCCGCTCCCTTTCACCTCGCCCCCGAGCTCGACGCGGCCGGCGTAGGCGGCGAGCGGCTTCTCCTCGAAGGCCATGCGGAGCGGCTCGCCCTCCGGATAGCGCAGGTCGCGCAGCTCGACGCCGCGCCCGCTGAGGGCGGTCGGCACCAGGAAGTCCTCGGAGGCGGGGTTGGCGTTCAAGTGCCAGCCCTCCTCCACGGCGAGGGCCAGGGTGAAGGGGCGGAAGCCGTCGGCGCGCGGCTCGCCCAGGGTGAGGTCGTGCCGCACCACCTCCGCGGCCTCCTCCAGCACGAGGTGGAGACCCGCGTCGGGGGCGCGCTCGTCGGGTGCCGGCGCCTCCTGGTGACCGCCGCCGCCGGCCGCCAGGTGGTAGCGGCGGGCGGCGAGCGCCATCGCGCGCACCGCCTCGGGATTGCGCTCGACGAGCGGCGCGAAGGCCTGCAGGGCCGCGCGCGCCTCCGCCAGCCAGCGCTCGTCCTCCGTCGCCGCCGCGAGCTCGATCAGGTTGAGGACGGTGATCGCCTCGGCCGCCGGCATGGCGCCGTCGAAGACGTCGTGGCTGCGGAAGAGGAGGTCGGGGCTCTCGGCGGCGACGAAGAAGCCGCCGACGGGATCGCGGAGGCGGGCGATCTGCTCGTCCGTCAGCTCGACCGCGGCGGCGAGCCAGCGGCTCGGGCCCGGCTCGCGGTCGGCTGCCGTCCCCCGGTGGAGAGCGAGGAGACCGCGCACGAGGAACGCGTAGTCGGAGGCGAAGGCCGGGATCTTCGCCTCGCCCTCGCGGTAGGCGTGGAGGAGGGGCCCGCCCGTCTCGCCTTCGTTCCCACGGAGGCGGGTGAGGAGGAAGTCGGCGGCTCGCGCGGCGCGGGCAGTGAGCTCGGGCTCTCCGAGGAGCTCCCCGGCGACGGCGAGGCCGGCGATCGCCGTGCCGTTCCAGTCGGTGAGGATCTTGTCGTCCGTGGCCGGGCGGGGCCGGCGGTCGCGCGCCGCGAGCAGCCGGTCCTCGAGCCGCCGCACCTCGGCGGCGAGCTCGGCGGGGACGGCGCGCCGCCGCTCCGCCTGCGCGGCCAGCCGCTCCGGCAGGTGGAGGACGTAGCGGCCGCCCTCGAAGAACGGCGGACCGGCGAACCCCAGGAGCGGCGCCAGGAAGACGGCGTCCTCCTCGCCCAGCTCGGCGGCGATCTCCTCGCGGGTCCAGACGTAGAAGGCCCCCTCGTCGCCGTCCGTCTCGGCGTCGATGGCGCTCCAGAAGGCGCCCTCGGGCGAGGTCATCTCGCGCTCCAGGAAGGCGGCGGTCTCGCGGGCGATGCGCGCCGCCTCGGGGTCGCCGCTGCGGGCGTGCTCGCGCGCGTAGACCTCGAGCAGGAGGCCGTTGTCGTAGAGCATCTTCTCGAAATGGGGGACACGCCAACGGCGGTCGGTCGAGTAGCGGTGGAAGCCGCCGCCCAGCTGGTCGTAGATGCCGCCGCGCGCCATCGCATCGAGGGTCGCGGCGAGCATGGCGCCGGCCTCCTCCTGCTCCGCCGCCATCTCCAGGAGGAGGAGCAGGTTGGACGGCGTGGGGAACTTGGGCGCCTCGCCGAAGCCGCCGTGCTCGCGGTCGAAGCGGCGGGCGAGCGACTCGAAGGCATGGGTTGCCGCGTTCGGGTGCGGCGGCGCGCCGGCCGGCTGCACCCGCTCCTCCAGGTAGTGGCGCATGGCGCGCGCCATCTCCTCGGCCTGCTCCTCGATCTCCGGGCGGCGGCCGGCCCACGACTCGGCGAGGCCGGAGAGCACCGCGGGGAAGCCGGGGAGCCCGTGGCGGTCCTCGGGCGGAAAGTAGGTGCCGGCGTAGAAGGGCTTGAGCTCCGGGGTGAGGAAAACGGAGTTGGGCCAACCGCCGTGGCCGCTCAGGATCTGGGTGGCGGCCATGTAGATCTCGTCGAGGTCCGGCCGCTCCTCGCGGTCGAGCTTGATGTTGACGAAATCGCGGTTCATCCGCGCCGCGATCCCCGGATTCGAGAACGACTCCCGCTCCATCACGTGGCACCAGTAGCAGGTCGAGTAGCCGACCGAGACGAAGATCGGCTTGTCCTCCCGCCGGGCGCGCGCCAGGGCCTCCTCGCCCCACGGATACCAGTCGACCGGGTTGTGCCGGTGGAGGCGCAGGTAGGGGCTGCTCTCCCCCGCCAGCCGGTTCGTCGCCCCTTCCGCTCCGCCCCTCCCGTGCGCCATCTCGCCTCCTCTTGATTCTCACGCCGGCCCCGCCGCCGGCGGCTCACCGCAGTGTAGCAGCGGGCTCGCCGCCGGCCGGCCGTGCCCCGGCGCGACGGAGCGCAGATGACACACCGCCGCCGGCCCCGGTTGCGCGCTATCGGTGCACTTAGAAGGGTATGGATGTCTGCGCGCTGACGAGTCCGGGGCGAGTGCATTGGGCAGGGTGAGCCGGAGGCTCCTCGGCATCGCGCCCCAGGAGACCTCCTTCGCGCGCCGCGGCTTCCGCTGCGACGCCGCGGACCTCCGCGCGCGGCTGGAGGAGGTCGGCCGCACCTTCGTCGCCGGCTACCACGCCGCGCTCGAAGAGAGCGAGGCCGCCCCGCTCGCCGCGCGCCTGGACCGGGTCGACCGCGAGCTCCGCGGCTGGGCGTACGAGGGCGCGGCGATGGCGCTCGCCATCCTCGACGCGATGACCCCCTGGCGCCGGCGCTCCGCCCGCCTGCCGCGCTTCCTCGCCGGCCCGGCCGATCCGCACGTCTATCTCGCCCACGTCGGCGCCGGGTGGTCCCTCGCCCGCGTGCCGCTCTCTCCCGCCCGCCTGCGGGCGCGCCTCGATCCGCTCCTCGGCTGGCTCGCGCTCGACGGCTACGGCTTCCACCAGGGCTTCTTTCACTGGCCGCAGGCGATCGGGCGCCAGCGGGTGCCGAGGCGCCTCGCCGGCTACGCGCGGCGCGCCTTCGACCAGGGGCTCGGCAGGAGCCTGTGGTTCGTCGAGGGCGCCGATCCGGGCCGCATCGCGGCGGCGGTCGCCGCCTTCCCGCCGGCGCGGCGAGGCGATCTCTGGTCGGGCGTCGGGCTCGCCGCGGCCTACGCCGGCGGGGTCGATCGCTCCGGGCTGGCGGCGCTCCGCGCCGCCGCCGCCGGCTGGGCCCCGCAGCTCGCCCAGGGGGCGGCCTTCGCCGCCAAGGCCCGGCAGCGCGCCGGCGCCCTCACCCCGGCGACCGAGCTCGCCTGCGCCGTCCTCTGCGGCTGCTCGGCCGCCGCCGCCGCGGCGGCGACCGACGAGGCGCAGCGCGAGCTCGCGCCCGAATCGACTCCTTCGGCCGCTTCCGCCCTGCCCGCCTACGAGGTCTGGCGGCAGCGCATCGCGGCCCGCTTCGCCGGGGAGGCGACATGATCCGGCGCAGCCTCTCCAACCACGCCGCGCGGCTCGTGGCGCTCGCCCTTGTCTTCGCCCTCTACGGCTTCGCGCGGCTGCCGACGCTCTCCCAGGAGGAGCGCGTGGCGCTCGCCAGCCGCTTCGCCTTCACCCGCACGGCGCTGCCGGTGCCGGCCGGTGTCGCGCCGCACTTCTCGCGCCGCGTCCATCCGGACATGCAGCCGATCGCGGGCTGGATCTCCTCGGTAGGCGCCGCGGTCGCCATCCACGACCTCGACGGCAACGGCCTCGACGACGACGCCTGCTGGGTCGATCCGCGCTACGACCAGGTGCTCGTCGCCCCGCTGCCGGGGACCGGCGAGCGCTTCCCCCTCTTCGCCCTCGACCCGGCGCCCCTCCCCTACGATGCGCGGACGACGGCGCCGATGGGGTGCCTCCCCGGCGACTTCAACGAGGACGGCCTCACCGACCTCCTCGTCTACTACTGGGGCCGGCCGCCGATCCTCTTCCTGCGGCGCGGCAGTGCCGCCGGCGCCGGCGTGCCCCGTCGCGCCGCGTACCAGGCGGTCGAGATCGCCGACCCCGCCGAGCGCTGGTACACCAACGCCCTGACCAGCGCCGACGTCGACGGCGACGGCCATCTCGACCTCATCGTCGGCAACTACTTCCAGGACGGCGCCCGCATCCTCGACGACCGCGCCACCAGCGGCGAAGAGATGCAGCGCTCGATGTCCCACGCCCCCAACGGCGGCAGGAACCGGCTCCTCCTCTTCGCCGGCGCCACCGCGGGCGATCGCCCGTCCGTCCGCTTCACCGACATCCCCGACGCCTTCGACCACCAGACGACCTACTCCTGGACGCTCGCCATCGGCGCCGCCGACCTCGACGGCGACATGCGGCCGGAGCTCTACTTCGCCAACGACTTCGGCAACGACCGCCTGCTCCACAACCTGTCGACGCCCGGCCACCCGCGCTTCGCCGTGCTCCACGGCGAGCGCACGCTCGCCACGCCGCGCTCGAAGATCCTCGGCCGCGACTCCTTCAAGGGCATGGGGGTCGACTTCGCCGACTTGAACGGCGACGGGCGGCTCGACATCTACGTCAGCAACATCGCGCAGGACTACGCGCTCGAGGAGAGCCACTTCGTCTGGGTGAGCACCGGCGAGACAGGCCGTATGCGGGAGGGCGTGGCGCCCTACGTGGACCGCAGCGAGCCCCTAGGCCTCGCCCGCAGCGCCTGGAGCTGGGACGCCCGCTTCGTCGACTTCGACGACGACGGGGTGCCCGAAGCGGTGCAGGCAACCGGCTTCGTCCACGGCGCGACCAACCGCTGGCCCGAGCTCCAGGAGCTCGCCATGGGCAACGACAACCTGCTCCACGTGCTCGGCTGCTGGCCCTTCTTCCGCCCCACCGACGACCTCTCCGGCCGCGCCCATGACCCCTTCTTCGTGCGCGCCGCCTCGGGCCGCTACTTCGACGTCGCGCCCGAGCTCGGCTTCGGCATGAACCAGATCAGCCGCGGCCTCGCCGTCGCCGACGTCGACGGCGACGGCCGCCTCGACCTCGCGGTGGCGAACCAGTGGGGCGACTCCTACTTCTACCGCAACGTGAGCCCCCACCCGGGCGCCTTCCTCGG
>DATBQN010000152.1:0-13648 GCA_036560825.1 Thermoanaerobaculia bacterium | reverse complement strand
ATCTCTGCCGAACGCCCGCAGCTGCCCGCAGGCGGCGGCGACGTCGTCGCCGCGCGGCCTCCTCACGGTCGCCGTCAATCCGCGGCGCTTCAGGCGCTCGGCGAAGGCCTCGATCGCCGCCGCGGAGGGCGGCACCATGGCGTCGCCCAGGACCGGGTCGGGGTTGATGGGGATGAGGTTGACCTTGGCGCGGCGGTGGGCGAGCAGGCGCGCCAGGTCGTCGGCGTCGCGCGGCGCGTCGTTGAAGCCGCGGATGAGGATGTACTCATAGGTGATCCGGCGCCCCTTCTCCAAGGGATAGCGGTCGAGCGCCGCGAGGAGCTCGGCGAGCGGGTACTGGCGGTTGAGCGGCATCACCCGGCTGCGCCGCTCGTCGTCGGGCGCGTGGAGCGAGACGGCGAGGTTCGGGCGCCGCGGCCAGCCCGCCAGCTCGTCGATCCCCGGCACCACGCCCGCCGTCGACACCGTGATGCGGCGCAGCGAGATCTCCTCCGCCAGGATCTCGATCGCGTCCCTCACGCTGGCGAGGTTGAGCAGCGGCTCGCCCATCCCCATGAACACCAGGTTCAACCCGGGCGCCGGGAGGCCGCGGTCGGCGCGCACCGCCGCGACCTGCGCCACGATCTCGCCCGCCGTCAGGTTGCGGCCGGCGCCCCAGTAGCCGGTGACGCAGAAGGTGCAGGCGAGAGCGCAGCCGGCCTGGCTCGAGAGGCAGAGCGTCCGGCGGTCGCCATCGGGGATGTCGACCGCCTCGATCGTCGCGCCGTCGCTCAGGCGGAAGAGGTACTTCGCCGTGCCGTCCTCCGAGAGGTGGCGCGACGAGATCTCCGGCAGGCCGATGCGGTAGCGCTCGGCGAGCGCCGCGCGGAGCGCCTGCGGCACGTCGGTCATCGCGTCGAAGCTGGTGGCGCCGCGGCGGTGGAGGGCGTCGTAGACCTGCGCGGCGCGGAACGGGCGGTCGGCGAGCGGCGCCAGCTCGCGGCCGAGCCGCTCGCGGGAGAGGCCGAGGAGGTCGGTCACTAGCGTCGCGGTCTTGGTGGCTTCGGTCGTCATCGGATTCGGAGCGCGCGCGGAGGCCGGGCGCCGGCCGCGGAGAGGTCGGCGGGAATCAGACGGTGCGGCGGCGGCGCAGGCGCCGCGTGGGGTCGATGCCGATCGATTTCAGGAACGAGAGGTCGCGGCCGTTGATCTGGAAGGCCGGATCGGTGGCCGCCGTCGCGCGCGGCGCGGAGAGCGCGAGCGACTCCTCGCCCGAGCTGTCGCGCTTGCAATCCACCAGCAGGTAGAGCGAGTAGCCCTCCTCGCGGATCCTGCGCAGCGAGCGGCTCACCTCGGTCGAATCCGAGATCGCGTCGGAGAGCGCGCGGCGCAATTCGCGCAGCATCTGGTGCAGCTTGTCGTCCAGACCTCGAAGACCTCCCGGCCGGCTCGACCAGTGTGAAAGGGAGCAGGCCGACGCCGGATTATGGCCCTCCCCCGCGCGGGGTGTCAAACCGTTCGCGGTCTTCTGGAGCGAGCGCGGCGGGAGCGCGCGAAAGCCCGTTTCCAGGCCCTTTCCGCGCCCTCTTCCGCTCGCCGTCGAGCATGGTAATGTCGAGGTTTTGGAAGCCTGCGCTCCCCGCGAAATCCCACCATGAATCCCGCCGTGCCCGAGCCCTGGACGCGCTGGCTCGCGTCGCGCGGCGCGGCTCCCGCGCGCGTCGAGCCGCTCCCCGGCGACGTCTCGCCGCGGCGCTACGCGCGGGTCACCGCCGCCGACGGGACGCTCGCCATCCTCGCCGTCTATCCCGGCGAGGTGCGCGACGTCTGCGCGCGCTTCGTGGCGACCACCGCGCTGCTCCACGCCGCCGAGGTCCGCGTGCCGTCGATCCTCGCGGTCGATTGCGCCGCCGGCTTCATGCTCGTCGAGGACCTCGGGCCGCGCATGCTCGCGGACCTCGGCGGGTGTCCGTGGGACGAGCTCGCGCCCCGCTTCGCGGATGCCCTGGCGCAGGCGGCCCGCATCGCGGCCCTCGCGCCCGCCGCGGTCGCCGCGGTCAATCCGCCGCTCGATCGCGCCCTCCTGGCGCGCGAGCTCGCGCAGACCTGGGACCTCTTCCTCGCGCCGCGCGGGCTCCTCGGCACGCCCGCCGAGAGCGCGGCGCTCCGCGCCGTTCTCGACGAGCTCCTCGATCGCATCGCCGACGATCCACCGCGCCCCTGCCACCGCGACTTCATGGCGCGCAACCTGGTGCCGCGGGACGGCGAGAGCGACGCCGTCGCCGTCCTCGACCATCAGGACCTCCGCCTCGGACCGCCGGCGTACGACCTCGCCTCGCTCCTCAACGACACCCTCTTCCCGCCGCCTGCGGCCGAGGAGGCGCTCCTCGCCGCCGCGGCGCCGTCGCCCGCCGACCGCCTGCGCTACCACCGCACGGCGGCGCAGCGGACGTTGAAGGCGGTCGGCACGTACGCCGCCTTCGCTCGCCGCGGCGCGGAGCGCCATCTGCCGCTCGTCCCGGCGACGCTCGGCCGCTGTCTCGCGCACCTCGCGCGGACGCCCGAGGGGGAGCCCGCGGCGCCCCACCTGGCGCGCCTCTGGCGTCCCGCCCTGGAGCCGGGGCGAAACTGATCTGCTAGACTGTCGAGTCGACGGGGGCGTGGCGCCTCGCCATGCGTTTCATCGCCGCGCCCCAGGAGATCGTGCCATGCCCACGCTAGGCCCCATGGAGCTCCTGCTCATCCTGCTCATCGTCGTGATCCTCTTCGGCTCCTCTCGCCTCGCCGGGATCGGCAAGGGGATGGGCGAAGGCATCCGCAACTTCAGGCAGGGCATGAAGGGCGACGACGCTCCGAAGCCCGACGACAAGCCGGCCTCGAAGTAGCGCCCCGGCCGCCGGCTCGGTCGGTCTAGCGCACGGCGCTCGCGAGAGTGACCGGCGCCGAGCCGAAGAGGCCGCGCCCGGCCGTGTCGCTCCCGCCGCCCCCTGTCGACGGCGTGGTCGCCGTCGTCCTCGCCAGCAGACCGCCGTCGCCCGTGCGCGCCGTCTCCGCCTTCCGCACGCTCTCGCGGTGGCTGGCATAGAGGCTGAGGACGCTCTCGACGTAATCGCGGGTCTCGCGGTAGGGCGGCATGCCGCGGTAGCGCGTCACCGCGGCGGGACCGGCGTTGTAGGCGGCGACGGCGAGCCGCAGGTCGCCGTGATAGCGCTCGATCAGGCCCGCGAGGTACTGGCATCCCACGTCCAGGTTGACGTTGGGATCGAAGAGGTCGGTCTTGCCGTAGAGCCCGCCGGTCTCCGGGATCACCTGCATGAGGCCGATCGCGCCCTCGGGCGAGACCGCCTTGGGCGAGAAGGCCGATTCCGTCTCCACCACCGCCGCGAGCAGCAGGCCGTCCATGCGGTTCCTCACCGCGGCGCGCCAGATGGCGTGCCCGTACGGGAGCTTGGCGAGGAAGCTCCTCTCTCCGAGGAGGTCGGGTTGCTGCCGGAAGAGATCGAAGCCCTGCGGTTGCGGCACGAGCGCGGCCTGGAGGTCCTGAGGCCGCATCACGGAGAGGTCGCTGGTGCGGCCGGCGGCCCAATCGGCGAGCGCCAACTGGTCGGCGTCAGGGGCTTTGCGGCCTCCCGGAGAGCTCGAAGGGAGAGAGGATGTGGGCTGTAGCGAGACGATCAGGAACAGGAAGGTGGCGAGCACGGTGAAAGAAACCCGCGAGGGTCGAGATTTCATCGGTGGCTGCTCCTCCTCGGCTAAGTAGGCTCATGGCTCTCCGGCGAACGTACGCCAGCTCCAAACAGCACAAACCACCCACGGTTCAGCCCGCGGGTGGTATCGCTGAATTGTCCGGATTTGTCTGCGAGAGTCGTGCCAGATCGGGGCCGGAGGATCGCAGCCGATCAGCTCAGCGAGCTCCGGCGCCGCGCCGGACGGCGACCGGGGAGGTCGTAGTCCTCAGACCCGATCCCCAGGTCGGAGACCTTGTTGCGCAGCGTGTTGCGGTGGACGCCGAGCGACTTGGCGGAGCGGCAGAAGTTGCCGTGGTTCGACTTGAGGGAGGCGACGATGAACTGGCGCTCGAACTCGCGCCGTGCCTGCTCCAAGGTGACGCCGCGCCGCACCAACTCATCCACGATCGGGTGCAAGCGCCCGTTGAGGTTCTGTTCGGCCAAGGGTGTCGAGATCCTTCCTGCGCTGAGAGCGCAAAGCTTAGCACAGCGCCGTGCCGCCCCCAAGCGATTTCGAGCCGGGCGCGCCTCATTGGCCTGCCGGTGTGCCGTACCGGCGCGCCACGCCTTGACCGACGCCTCGAGAGGACAGGCGCGCGAGCGGGAGGGCGCGTTACGCGGCGCGCGGCGGGATCGCCGGCCCTCGGGACGACAAGGCGTACAGGGGCCTCGACGCATCGGCCCACGGCGGCACCATGAGCTCTCTCCGAGGGCAGGGTCTACTTCACTTCGAGCCGATCGCCGACGAAGATCTCGTAGCGGGAGCGGATGATGCGGGCGACCGACGACTTCGGATGCACGGAGAGGATGGCGAGCTCGCCGAGGATCACCGGCGGCAGGCCGGGACGATTCTGGCGGTAGATCGTATAGACGTCGCCCGGCGTCACGTCCGCTTGGGCGCCGCGGTCGATGAAGACCACGTGGTCCTCGCCCATCGAGACGATGTCGTCCTGCGAGAAGATGATCGTCGGCGCGTCGGCGAGCTTCTCGGCCGCGGTCGGATAGTTGACCGGCCGCATCGCCGTCCGCCGGCCGAGCGGCACCGGCTCGGCCTGGAAGGGGATGAGCCGCGAGCCCACCATCACGGGGTCGCAGGAGTGGACGATCTCGGCGATCGCCGTCTTCTCCTGCACCGAGAGCACGCGCACCCGGCCGACGTAGTGGTAGAAGCGGCCGAAGAGCTGGCGGCTCACCGGGTGGACCACTCGCTGGGCCGGCTCGACGATGGTGAAGAGCTGGCCCGGCGTGAGCCCGCGCTCGCTGCCGCCGTCGAGGTAGACGAGGTCGCCGGTCGAGAGGCCGTACTTGGCGGTGTTGATGACGCCGTAGGTCCCGGTCTCCGCGGCGCCCGCGCGGTCCAGGAGGCGGGGCGACAGCGCATCGTACTCGGAGCCGACGATCGCGTAGGGGAAGCTCTCGGCGACGTCGCCGACGTAGCCGCTGCAGTAGATGTCGCTCTCCGCCCCCAGCGGGCCGGGCGGGCTCGCCGCCGCGCCGGCGTTGAGGACGCCGGGCACCGGCTTGGACGGCTCGGGCTCGCCGGCCTCGGTCGAGGGCTCGGCCGTCCCCGTCCCCGCGGCGGCGAGCTTCTCCGCCGGCGCCACCTCGGGGCCGAGCACGAGGGGATCGCCGGGGTAGATCCAGTGAGCGTCCAGGATGTACTGGTTCTTCTCCCAGATCTGCGGCCAGAGGTAGGGGTTGCCGTAGGTTCGCTTGGCGATCCCCCACAGCGTGTCGCCGCGCACGATCTTGTAGACCTGGACGTCGGCGGGCGGCACCGGCGGATTCCACGGCGTCCAGTGGTCGCCCGTCCAGTGCAGGTCCTTCGGCGGGCGGTCGGCGCCGACGGCGGCCGCGGTCGATACCACGAGGAGCATCGCGAGGACGTAACCGACGGGCCGCACGTTCATGAAAGGCCTCCTGAAGCCGGAGGAAAGCACACTTATAGTGAAATCACTATGCACTAGCATAGATGGGATCTGCCGCCGGTGTCAAGGTTTACGGACGGAGAGTTAAAGTGGTAGTTGAGCCTTCCGCGAGCATTGTCCGGCGTGCCCGGGCGTCAGTGGAGCTTGGCGCGCCGCTCGTCCGCCAGCGCCGCCGCCGCGGTGCCGGGGAAGCGGCGGATCACCTCGCGGTAGGTCACGCGCGCCCCCTCGACGTCGTGCAGGGCCTCCAGCGTCTGGCCGGCCTTGAGCAGCGCGTCGGGCACCTTGTTGGCGTTCGGGTAGCGCTCCACGGTCTCGCGGAAGGCGGCGAGCGCCCCCCTGAGGTCGCCCCGCGAGTAGCGGCACTCGCCGATCCAGTAGAGGGCGTTGTCGGAGAGGTCGCTCGCCGGCTCGCTCTGCAGGAAGCGCTGGAAGCTCGCCTCGGCGTCGACGTAGTGGCCCTGGTTGTAGAGCGAGTAACCGCGGTCGTAGAGCGCCTGCGCCGCGGGCGGCACCGGCCGGCCGCTCTCTCCCGGCTCACCCGCTCCCGTCCCGGCGGGGGGGACGGGAGGCTCGCTCAGCGCGGGGGCCGGCGGCGGCTCCGCAGGAGGTGCGGGACGGGGCGGAGTAGCCCGGCGCGCGGGCGGCGGCGAGGGTGGCGGCGGTGTCACGGACGGCTTGCGGCCCGGGCGTTGGGAGGGCGGGATGTCGATGTCCGCCTCTTCGATCGCTGGCGGCGGCGCCGGCTTCGCCTGCGGCCGAGCCGCGGGCTCGAGCGGATCGAGGTCGCGCGGGAAGGCGCTCTCGCGGGAGGTCTCCGGAGCGCGCTCCGGCCGGCGCAAGCCATTTGCCGATCCGGCGCGGCCGCCGTTGAGCTCGTCGAGCCGCTGGCGCAGGCGCGCGATCTCGACCTCGTCGACCGCGGCCTTGCGCTGCAGCTCGATCACCCGCGCCTTGAGCTCCGCGATCTCGCTGGGGTCGACCGCCGTCTGCGGCGAGAGCCCCGATCCCGTGCATCCCCAGAGCGCGAGGCCGAGGGCCAGAGGGGCGAGGATGAGGGAGCGCGCGGGCGGTCTCATCTACTGCCCCGCCTTCTGCTCGGGGACGTCGCTCACGTACGGGCTCTGCGGGAACTCCTTCTTCAGCCGCTCGAAGGCCTTCTTCGACTCCTCCGGCTTCTTGTTGTTGCCGTACGCCACGCCCAGGTAGTAGATCGCCTTGTCCTTCTCGGCGTAGCTCGGGTAGGTCTTCAACAGGTACTCGAAGCGCCCGATCGCCGCCTGCGGCGCGCCGTAGCGCAGGTAGAACAGGCCGACCAGGAACTCGTGCTCGGCGAGGTTCGCGCGCACCACCTGGCTCTGCTCCTTCGCCTGGTCGGCGTACTCGCTCGTCGGGTAGAGCCGCACGAGATCGTCGTAGGCCTCGAGCGCCTTGCGCGTCACCTCCTGGTCGCGGTCCGGCCGCTCCATGCGCTTGGCCAGGCTGTTGGCGATCTGGAACTGCACGTAGGCGGACTGGTCGCTGGTCGGAAAGCGGTTCAGGTAGTCGCGATACTTGGCCTCGGCCTGCACGTAGTTGGCGGCGCCGGCCTCGAGGTAGTAGGTGTCGGCGGAGAGCAGCAGGGCCTCGCGGCCGGTCACCGAGTTGGGCTCGACCTCGAAGGCGTGGGTGAAGAAGGGGCGCGCGCGCGCGTATTTCTTCTGCGCCAGCATCGCCTTGCCCTGGGCGAGCGACTCCTCGGCCGAGAGCTTGAGGATGGGATCGTTGCTGGCCTTCTTGCCGGAGCCGTGATGGCAGCCGGCGGCGGCGAGCACGAGGAGGGTGAGACAGGGCAGCACCCAGAACAGGGAAAGCGTCCGCTTCATACCGTCTCCGATCGGGCGCTCGCTCTGAGCTCCGACATCCGCGCCACCGGGTCGGCGGCGGAAAATATGGCGGAGCCGACGACGCATACCGAGACGCCGGCCGCCACCACCTGACCAATGTTATCGCGCTCGATGCCGCCGTCCATGGCGATCTCGAGCGGCGCGCCGGAGGCGCGGGGAAGGGCCGCAAGGCGCCGCGCCTTGTCGAGCGCCCGCGGCAGGAACCGCTGGCCCCCGAAGCCCGGGTTGACCGACATCAGGAGCACGTAGTCGAGCTGCGGCAGGATGTCGACGAGCACCTCGACCGGCGTCGCCGGGTTGACGGCGACACCCGGGGAGGCGCCGCCCTGTCGGATGTGGGTGACGAGCCGGTCGAGGTGGACCTCCGCCTCCCAGTGGACCGCCACCCGCGCCGCGCCGGCGGCCAGGTAGTCGTCGATCAGGCGGTCGGGGTTCGAGACCATCAGGTGCACGTCGAGCGGCAGGCGGGTGCGCTTGGCGAGCGCCGCGAGCACCGGGATGCCGAACGACAGGTTGGGCACGAAGTGCCCGTCCATGACGTCGAAGTGGACGAGGTCGGCGCCGCCCCTCTCACAGAGGGCGAGGGCGCCGGCCAGATCGGCGAGATCGGAGGCCAGCAGCGAAGGCGCGAGCCTCATCGTGCGCAGCCGGCTCTCAGGTGACGCCCTCGGCGGTCGCCACCACGAGGGAGACCGCGTCGTCGCGGGTGAGCGGATGGCCGGGGAGCGGGAACTGGCGGAGGATCACCCCCGCCGCGACCCCTTCGTAGCGCTCGAACTTGACGTTGCCCAGGCGGAAGCGCTGGCGCTCGAAAAAGGCGCGCACCGGATCGTATTGGCGGTAGACGAGGTCGGGCATGACGTAGCGCTGCCCCGGCGTCGCGGCCGCGAGGAGGAGGTCGATGGGGGTCGCGGGCGGCACCATGGCGCCGGCGTCGGGATCCTGGTCGACGACGGCGCCCGGCTCCCCGCCGCCGGCGAAGGCGATGAGGGTCTTGCCGACGGTCAGGCCGGTCGTCGAGAGGGTGACCTGGGCGGCGGGGAAGGCCTTGGCCGCGAGGCTCGGCACCTCGACGCGCTGCGGGCCGAGCGACATCACGAGGTCGACGCCGCTGCCGCGCTTGACGAGGGTCCGCGCGTCGGGCACCTGGCGGAGGACGCGCCCGGCGGGCACCCCGTCGTCGTAGCGTCCCTTCGCCACCCGGCGCAGCACGAGGCCGCCGTCGGCGAGCGCGTTCGAGGCGTCGTCGCGCGTCAGGCCGGTGACCTTGGGGACGGGCGTCACGCCGCTGCGCACGAAGAAGCTGAACGCGGTGTAGGCGGTGACCACGAAGACGGCCACCACGAGCACGCCATAGGCCAGAAGACCCAACGCGCGCAGAAGCTTCGACCCCATAAGAGCGGGAGTCTAGCAGAGGGGCCTGCTCGGAGCGGCGGACCGCGCGGCGACCGTAGAATGCGCTCGATGGTGCGCCTGACGCGCCGCGGCCCGCGGCCGCCGCTCCTGGGAGCCCACGTCTCGGTCGCCGGCGGGGTGGCGACAGCCTTCGAGCGGGCGGACGCCCTCGGCTGCGGAGCGATCCAGATCTTCGTCAAGAACGCCAACCAGTGGCGCGGGAAGGACCTCGGCGAGGACGAGGTCGCCGCCTTCCGCCGGGCGCGGCGTGCGAGCGGGGTGGGGCCGGTGCTCGCCCACGCCTCCTACCTCATCAACCTGGCGGCGACGGACCGCTCGATCCTCGTCCGCTCGCGCGCCGCCCTCGCCGACGAGCTCCGGCGCTGCTCGCGGCTGGGCGTCGACGGCCTGGTCGTCCATCCCGGGGCCCATCTGGGCGCCGGCGAGAGCCGGGGGATCGCGCGCGCCGCTCGCTCGCTCGATCTCGTGCTCGCTGCGCTGCCGGCCTCCTCCACGCGCGTGCTCCTCGAGAACACCGCCGGGCAGGGGAGCTGCCTGGGGCACCGCCTGGAGCACCTGGCCGAGATCCGCGCCCGCGTCGCCCAGCCCGCGCGGGTGGGGATCTGCATCGACACCTGCCATGCCTTCGCCGCGGGATACGCGATCCACGAGGAGGCGGGCTACGAAGAGCTGCTCGCCGAGCTGGGGGATGGGATCGGCTGGGACGCGCTGGGCGGCCTTCACCTGAACGACTCGGTCCGCCCCTTCGCCTCGCGCCGCGACCGCCACGCCCACATCGGCGAGGGTGAGCTCGGCCTCGCCGCCTTCGCCCGCTTCCTCGCAGACCCGCGGCTGCGCAAGGTCCCGATGGTCGTCGAGACCGATCCCGAGGACGCCATGGCAGGCCACCGCCGCGACCTCGCGACGCTTCGCGGTCTGCTGAGAGCTGTCTGATCCTGCAGCTAGCCGAGCGCCGCGAGGGCCGCTTCGAGGCGGGGAAGGGCGGCCTCGATGTCGGCGATCGAGACGGCGCCCACCGAGAGGCGGAACCAGCCGTCGTCCTCGGGCCGGCCGAAGGCCTGGAAGGGGACGACGCCGATCGACGCCGCCTCGAGGACGTAGTGCCGCACGTCCTCGTTGGTGGCGAGCGTCCCGCCGGCAGGGGTCCGGCGGCCGAAGGGATGAATGCGCGCCGTCAGGTAGATCGCCCCCATCGGCGGGATGCTGTCGACCGGCAGGCCGCGCGACTTCATCTGCTGGAGCCCGTCGTGCAGGAGGTCCAGCCGGTCGCCGATCTTGCGGTGGAAGACGGCGTGGAACTCGGCGATCGCCGCCGGATCGTCGAGCAGCGCGACCGTCGCCACCTGCTCGGCGCGCGGCGCCCAGGCGCCGACGTGGCCGAGCACGGCGGACATCCGCGCGATGACGTCCGCCGGGCCCACCGCCCAGCCGACCCGCAGACCGGTCGCCGCGAACGCCTTGCTGACGCCGTCGACGAAGATCGTGTAGCGCGCCATCTCGGGGTGGAGCTCGGGCGGGGTCACGTGCACCGTGTCGCCGAAGCACAGCATCCAGTAGATGTGGTCGTAGAGCAGGTAGAGCGGCCGCTCGCTGCGCCGCTCGCGGCCGGCGTTCTCCTCGAGGATGGCGACGCAGATGCCGTCCAGCACCTCGCGGCGCATCGCCGTGCCGGTGGGGTTGAGCGGCGAGTTCAGGGCGACCAGGCGGGCGCCGGGGAGGGCCGCGGCGAGCGCCTCGCGGGTGGGCAGGAAGCGGTCCTCGACGCGGCACGGCACCGGCACGCCTACCCCCTCTACCAGGTGCACGTAGTGGTTGTTGTTCCAGCTCGGCACCGGGTAGACGATGCGGTCGCCGGGGTCGCAGACCGTGCGGTAGGCGCAGTAGACGATGGGCCGCGCGCCGCCGCAGATGAGGATCGACTCGAGCGGATAGGAGAGCCCGAGGTCGCGCTCGTAGAAGCGCCCGACGGCGCGGCGCAGGTCGGGCATGCCGTTGGCCGGCGGATAGTTGGTCTCGCCCGCGGCGAGCGCGTCGCGCACGGCGTCGGCGAGGAGCTGGGGAATGGGGAAGTGGCGGGGGTTGAAGTCGCCGACCGTGAGGTCGCAGACCGGCCTGCCGGTGGCCGCGCGGGCGCGCATCTCGGCGGCGATCTTCAGGATCTCCGAGCCGATGAGACCGGCCGCCATCCTGCCGGCGCGACGGCCCGGATCGGGTCCCGCGTCGCGGGCGAGGGCCGCGAGATCGGAGCCTGCGCGCACGGTCGCCATCGCGGCTGTCATTCTCTCACATAGGGTGCGTGCCCGGCGCCCGGATGAGCCCTCCTGAAGGGGGCGGAAAAGGGGCGGAATCGGGCCGGGCGGGCGCGGTCAGACCGCGCCAAGTGATCGGGCGGGCGCGGTTAGACCGCTCCCTTGAGTAACTGCAGCATGCGCTCGGCGATGAAGGCGGCGTCGATCTGGAGGAGCTCGGCCTCCTCCTGCACGGTGTCGGCGAGCGCCCATCCGTAGCGCAGACGGACCTTCTCGGGATCGGAGCGCTGGTGGAAGATCTCGAGCACCCCGCGGCGCGGCTCGCGCGACTGGATCTGGATGTCGAAGCGGACGCGCTCGGACGTCTTCTCCTGGATGCGGGTGAGATGCCCCTGCTTCTCGAGGTCGATCATGAACTCGCGCAGGGTGGGGAGGATCACCGAGCGCTTGATCTCCTGGAAGCGGTAGATGTGGCGGTTGTGCTCGATGGCGCGCTCGCGCTCGGCGAAGCGGTCGAGCTCGCGCTGGCTCTCGAGCGTGCCCAGGACCTTCTTGAGCTCTTTGCGTTTGACGTCGTCCAAGCCGGGCATCTCCCCTCGCTATCTTACCATCGGCTCGCGCGACCTGGCGCGCCGCTTGCCCCTCCAAGCGATCGCGCTGCATTCTAAATATTAAGATTTACATATCTGACCGGCCTATCGCCTCGCGGGCCGCTCCGACTCCGCGAGCAGCTCGGCCAGGTACTTGCCCCATACCGCCGGCAGCGAGTGCGTGCCGTGGCCGCGGGTCTCCGCGGTGATGGGTAGCAGGATGTAGCGGCCGCGGGGGACGCGGTGGATGGCCTCGTCGAGGATGTGGAGCTCCGGAGGGTTCACCTGGTCGTCGGCGGAGTTGGCGGCGTAGAGGGGGGCGCGGATCTCCCCCAGGTGCGGCAGGGGGTCGTACTCGCGGGAGGCCTCGAACTGGTAGATGAGGTCGTCGGCGTCGAGCGTCGAGGCATAGCGCTGGACGAGGGTGGCGAGGAGCGCCTCGGCCTTCTCGCGCGTCGGGGCCTCGCGCTGCCAGGCGAGAGGGCTCGACACCATGAAGACGAGGACGTGGATCGCCGCCACCAGGCCGCGCGGCTCGGTCGTGTAGTCGCCCCGCTTCCACTCGGGGTCGCCCTCGATCGAGTCGACGATCATCTTGCGCAGCATGCGGTTGCGGCCGGCGATCTCCACGGGAAGGCTGGCGAGCGGCATCAGGGCGTCCATGAAGTCGGGATACGTGTAGCCCCAGACCCAGGTGTGCATGGCGCCCATGGAGGTCCCCATCACCAGGCGCAGGTGGTCGACCCCCAGGCACTCGGTGAGCAGCTGATGCTGGGCCCGCACCATGTCGTCGTAGGTGTATCTGGGGAAGCGCATGCGGAGGCCGCCCGGGTCGCTCGGGCGGCTGGACTTGCCGTGACCGATCCCGTCCGGGAGGACGATGAAGTGGCTCGTCGCGTCGAGGAGCTGGCCGGGCCGGAAGAGCCGTCCGGCGAACGCCTCGGCGAGGAACCCCTGGCCGCTGCCGCTGGTGCCGTGGAGGATCAGGACGGCGTTCCTCACCACCCCCGCCTTGTCGCGGGCCGGCTTGCCCAGGGTGGTGTAGTGGAGGCGGAGCTCCGGGAGCACCTCGCCGCTGGCGAAACGGAAGTCGCGCAGGACGCAGCTCCCCTCGACCGGGGCCGGCGCCGTGCTCGTCGGCGCGGCCTGGGTGGTCGGGGCCGGCGGCGCGGCCGTCCGGGCGGGGCCATCGCCGAGCGTCGGGCTCGCGACGGCGCCAAGGATCGAGATCGCGAGGATGACCAGGTTGCGCATCGCGCGTCTCATGGCTCTTTCTCCTGACCAGGAAGGATGCGCGCCCGGATCAGCCGGTCGAGCTTGGGGAAGGCGGCGTCGAGGTAGGCGTCGCCGCCGGCGAGGATCTTCCCCTGCCGCCCGCCGCGCATGCCGCCGCCGGCCCCCTCGCCGTAGCCGCTGTAGAGGCCGTCGACGACGTCCATGCCGGCGGTCACGCGGCCGATGGGCGCGAAGCCCTGCCCGTCGAGGCGGGCATTGTCGCTCAGGTTGATGTAGAGCTGCGTCGAGCGGGTGCCGGGACCGGTCATCGCGAAGGCGAGGGTGCCCCGCGCATTGCTCTGCCGCACCGGATCGTCAGGGATGGCACGGCCCGTGAAACGCGCGGTGACCGCCGGAGCGCCGGGGATGCCGAACTGGGCGATGTAGCCGGGGACGACGCGGAAGAAGCGCGAGTCGTCGAAGAAGCCGCTCGCGGCGAGGGCGTAGAAGCGGTCGGCGCCGTGGGGCGCCCAGGCGCGGCGAGCCTCGACGACGAAGGCGCCGCGGCTCGTCTCGAAGCGCACCCGGAAGACCTCCGGCGCGCGCCGGCTCCACAGCGGGTGACCCGGGTCGAGCAGGGCCGCGCGGCCTGCGGGG
>DATBQN010000151.1:0-7810 GCA_036560825.1 Thermoanaerobaculia bacterium | reverse complement strand
AGCTTGCCTCCGCCCGCGTCCGCAGCAGGCCCGCGAACCTTCCTACTGCCGCCGGACCTGGGCGGAGGCAAGCTCCGCCCCTACAGGGAATGGCTGGTGGCCGACGGTCTCATCTGAGGATCGCTACGACGCGGCTATGGCTCGCTGAGGGGCGGCTTCGACCCCCTGGCCCCTGGCTCACCGCAGCGCGTTCTTCAGCCGGTCGACGAGCGTCCGCTCCTCCTTGACCGGCCGGCCGGAGATCTCGGCCAGCCGCCTGAGGAGCTGGACCTCCTCCTCCGACAGCCGCCGCGGCTCGGGGACCTCGACCTCGACCGTCGCCACGTGGTCGCCGCGGCCGCTGCCGTCGAGCCTCGGCACGCCCTGGCCGCGCAGCCGGAAGGTCTTGCCGTGCGCCGTCCCCGCCGGCACGTCGAGCGTGGCGCTGCCGTGGATGGTGTCGACCTCGAGCGTCGTCCCGAGGACCGCCTGCGGGTAGGACAGCGATACCTTGCCGTGGATCGTCGTCCCGTCGCGCCGGAACTTGGCATGATTCCTCACCTGCAGGACGACGTAGAGGTCGCCGGGGGGGCCGCCGTGCCGCCCGTGCTCGCCCTCGGCGGTGAGCCGCAGCCGCGCCCCGGTGTCCACCCCCGCCGGGATCTGCACCTGGATGTTGCGCTCCTTCTCGACCAGGCCGGCGCCCTTGCACCGCTTGCAGGGGTTCTCGACCACCCGGCCCTCGCCCTGGCACTGCGGGCAGGTGCGCGCGACGGTGAAGAAGCCCTGGGTGAAGCGCACCTGGCCGCGGCCGCCGCAGCCCTTGCAGACGCTCGGCTGCGAGCCGTCGGCGGCGCCGGTGCCCTTGCAGTCGGGGCAGCTCTCGAGGCGCGGGATGCGGAGCGTCGTCTCGGTGCCGAAGGCCGCCTCCTCGAAGCTCAGCGGCAGGTCGTAGCGCAGATCGGCGCCGCGGCTGACCGCGGAGCCGCGCCGGGCGCCGCCGCCGCCGAAGCCGAAGAGGTCGCCCAGGATGTCCGAGAAGTCGGCGAAGATGGTGGGGTCGAAGCCGCCGCCGCCCGCCGCGCCGGCGACCCCCTGGTGGCCGAAGCGGTCGTAGCGCGCCCGCTTGTCGTCGTCGGAGAGCACCGCGTAGGCCTCGGCCGCCTCCTTGAACCGCTCCTCGGCCTCGCGGTCGCCGGGGTTGCGGTCGGGGTGGAATTTGACCGCCAGCTTGCGGTAGGACGCCTTGATCTCCCCGGCGCTCGCCGTGCGGGCGATCTCCAGAACCTCGTAGTAGTCGCGCTTCGCTGCCATCGTCTTCCTGTCCCTAGTCCTTGCCGGCGGCGCGGGAGAGCATCACGTCGGAGAGCTTCCGCGACACCGAGGAGAGGTCGAAGAGCGCCGCCTCGAGCTCGGGCCGCAGCTCGTTCGACGAGGCGAGCCTTGCCTGCAGCAGGGCCTCGTGGATCTTCTTCGCCTCGTCCTCGGGCAGCAGGTCCCGGAACTCGTCGAAGACGCGCTCGTTGCTGTAGATGAGCCCCTCCAGCCGGTTCTTGAGCTGCCGCACCTCGCGCCGGTCGCGGTCGGTCGAGGAGTGCTGGTGGGCCTCCTCGACGAGGCGCTCGATCTCCTCCTGCGAGAGGCCGCCCGAGGGGTTGATCTGGATGCTCTGCGACTGGTTGGTCGACACGTCGCGCGCCGAGACGTTGACGATGCCGTTGGAGTCGAGGGCGAAGGTGACCTCGATCTGCGGCACGCCGCGCGGCGCCGGCGGGATGCCCACCAGCTCGAAGCGGCCGAGCGATTTGTTCTCCGCCGCGATCTGGCGCTCGCCCTGGAGGACGTGCACCTCGACGGCGTCCTGGTTGTCGACCACGGTGGTGAAGATCTGGGTGTTCTTGGTGGGGATCGTCGAGTTGCGCTCGATGAGCTTGGTGAAGATGCCGCCGTGGGTCTCGATGCCGAGCGACAGCGGCGTGACGTCGAGGAGCACGAGGTCCTTGATGTCGCCGCGCAGGATGCCGCCCTGGATCGCCGCCCCCATCGCCACCACCTCGTCGGGGTTGATCTCGCGGTTGGGCTTGCGGCCGAAGATGCGCTCGACCGCCTGGATGACGAGCGGCGTGCGCGTCTGCCCGCCCACCAGCAGGATCTCGCTCACCTGATCGGCGCGCAGGCCGGCGGCGCGGAGGGCGTCCCGGCAGGGCTCTTCGGTGCGCCCCACGAGGTCGCGCACGAGGTCCTCGAAGCGGGCGCGGCTGAGCGTCCGCGCCAGGTGGCGCGGCCCGCTGTCGTCGGCGGAGATGAAGGGGAGGTTGATCGACGCCTCCTCCGAGGTGGAGAGCTCGCACTTGGCGCGCTCGGCCGCCTCCTTGAGACGCTGGAGGGCCATGCGGTCGCTGCGCAGGTCGATCGACGCCTCGGCCTCGAACTCGCCGATCAGCCAGTCCATGATCTTGCGGTCGAAGTCCTCGCCGCCCAGGTAGGTGTCGCCGGCGGTCGCCCGCACCTCGAAGATCCCCTTGGCGAACTCGAGGATCGAGATGTCGAAGGTGCCGCCGCCCAAGTCGTAGACGGCGATCGTCTTGGCGCCATCCTGGCGGTCGAGCCCGTAGGCGAGCGCCGCGGCGGTCGGCTCGTTGATGATGCGCAGCACCTCGAGCCCGGCGATCTTGCCGGCGTCCTTGGTCGCCTGGCGCTGCGAGTCGTCGAAGTAGGCGGGGACGGTGATCACCGCCTCCTTGACCTCCTCCTGCAGCGCCTCCTGGGCGAACTCCTTGATCTCTTTCAAGATGAAGGCGGAGAGCTCCTCGGGGCTGTACTGGCGGTCGCGGATCTCGATCTTGATGTCGCCGTTGCCGCCGCGCGCCAGGCTGTAGGGGAGCACCTCGCGGGCGCGGGCGACGTTGGCGTCGTCGGCCTTCCTGCCAATCAGGCGCTTCACCGCGAAGACGGTGTTGAGCGGGTTGGTGATCGCCTGGCGCTTGGCGATCTGCCCCACCAGGCGGTCGCCCTCCTCGGCGAAGGCGACGATCGAGGCCGTGGTGCGGCTCCCCTCGCGGTTGGAGAGCACCCGCGGCTGCAGGGCATCGACCACCGCGACGCAGCTGTTGGTCGTGCCGAGATCGATGCCGATGATCTTGCTCAAGTGCCCGTCGCCCTCGTCCGGTCCGCTCCGGAAAGACCACCTGCCGCCTCGCGCGGGCGGCTCAGGCCGCGCGCCGCGCGGACCGCCGGCGCCTCGAATCGGGGAGCTGTCTCTGTCTATTGTACGTGCTCAGTGCGCCGTGGCGGAGCCGTTGCCGCCCGTCGACCCGCCGGCGGGGCCTGCGGACGGCTCGCCCGATGGCTCCCCGGAGCCGGCGGGCCCGGGCTTGCGCTCCACCGGCACGCCCACCTTGACCATCGCCGGGCGCAGCAGCCGGTCGTTGAGGAAGTAGCCGCGCTGCAGCTCCTCGAGGACGGTCGGCACCTGCACCGCCGGGTCCTCCTGGCGCATCACCGCCTCGTGGACCGCCGGATCGAAGGCGGCGCCCGCCGCCGCGAGCTCCTGCACGCCGTGGCGGCGGAGGAGGTCGCGCAGCCCCTTGAGCGTCATCTCGACCCCGCGCTTGAGGTCGTCGGCCGAGCCCTCCGCGGAGAGCGCCCGCTCGAGGTTGTCGACCACGGTCAGCATGTCGCGCATGGGCTCGAGGAGCGCGTAGCGCCGGGCCTCCTGGCGCTCGCGCTCGCTGCGCTTGCGGAAGTTGTCGAAGTCGGCGAGCGTCCGCATCGAGCGGTCGCGCAGGTCGGCGACCTCCTGGCGCAGCCGGGCCACCTCGGAGGTCGCGCCCGCGGGATCGTCGTCATTGCCCTCATTGCCGGTGCCGCCGGCGCCCGCCTCGACGTCCTCGACCGCCGCCACCGCGGCGCGCATCGCCGACTCGAGGTCCTGCCGCGAGTCGTCGAGGTCGAGCTCGGTCGCCTCGCGGTCGCTCGTCTTGTCTGCCATCTGCCGTCTCTCCTGCAAGTCCCGGCCCACGATCCCCCTGGGGCGGACCGGGCGGACGCTCGATTCTAGACCAGCCGTCAGTTCTTCCTGGAATCCTTGGCGTCCCCGCGGCCCGCGGCGAGGGCGCGGCTCAGGGTCGCGCCCAGGTAGTGAACCAGGGGGATGACCTTCTGATATTCCATCCGCGAGGGCCCGAAGATACCGAGCGTGCCCAGGGTGCGGGTGCCGACGCCGTAGGCGGTGGCGACGAGGCTGAAGTCGAGCTCCGAGGTGAGGGCGCTGTCGTCGCCGATCAGCACCCGCACGCCCTGGCCCTGGAGGCACTGGTTGAGCATGCGCACCAGGCGCGCCTTGTCGGCGAAGGTCTCGAACAGGCGCCGCACGCGCTGGATGTCGGTCAGCTCGGGCTGGGCGAGGAGCACGGAGGTGCCGTCGAGGAGCACCTCGGGGGCCTCGTCGATGTCGAGGCCGGAGCGCGCCAGGTCGATCGCCAGGGCGAGCAGGCGGTCCATCTGCGCCCGCTCCTCGGCCATCAGGCGGAGCAGGCGGTCGCGGATCTCCCGCAGGGTGAGCCCGGAGAAGTTCTCGGTCAGGTAGTTGGCGCTGCGCTGGAGGTCTTCGCGGGAGACCTCCTCCTCGGTCTCGATCACCTTGTTGTCGACGAAGCCGTCCCCCGAGACCACCACGCAGAGCACCCGCCGGCCGTCGATGGGCACGAAGTCCACGGTGCGCAGGACGGTGTCGCCGAGCTGCGGGGTGACCACCAGGCCCACCTGGTTCGAGAGCTCGGAGAGGAGGTGGGTGGTGATGCCCATGAGGTGCTCGGCGTCGCCCGGGGCGCCCTTCAGGTTCTCGTCGATGTAGCGGCGCTCGCGGGCGGAGATGCGCTGCGTCTGCATGAGCGACTCGATGAACAGGTGATAGGCGGCCCGCGTCGGCACCCGGCCGGCCGAGGTGTGCGGCTGCTGGAGGTAGCCGGATTCCTCGAGGTCGGCCATGACGTTGCGGATGGTCGCCGCCGAGAGGCCGGAGCGCCCCTGCTTGGCGACCGAGCGCGAGGAGACCGGCTCGGCGCTCAGGATGTAGGTGAGGATGACGTCGCGGAGGATCTCGCGATCGCGCGCGTTCAGGTTGCTCCCGGACCGTGTCTCGGCCATCGCCGCCGGCTCTCGCTTCTCCGGTTCTCTGCCGGGGTTCTTTAGCACTCTCGTCTTGAGAGTGCTAAGAAATGGTACCCGAGAGGCCCTCGTTTGTCAACGCCAAATCATTGAGCGGGAGGCACTTTGCGGCCTCTCGGCGGTCTCTCGGCCACCCTCTCGGCGCCGCATTCCACGGCCCACCGCCCGCCTTGCCACCCGCTCGTCGCGGCCGCTATTGTAACCGCAGTGACATCCCCCCCTCTAGCGGACCTCACCTTCTCCCTGATCGGTCCGGGCCGGGTCGGGAGCAGCCTGGCGGCCTGGCTCGCCGCGGCCGGCGCGCGGGGGATCTCGGTCCTCGGCAGGCCGCTCGAGCCCGCCGGGCTCGCGACCGGCGGCCAGGACCTCCTCCTCCTCGCGGTGCCCGACGCCGCCCTCCCGGAGCTCGCCGCGGTCCTCGCCGCCCGCCCGCAGGCGCGGGTCGTCCTCCACACCGCCGGAGGGCTCGACGCCGAGGTCCTCGCGCCCCTCCGAGGTCCGGCGGGATCGGCGGGATCGGCGGTCGGCACCTTCCACCCCCTCAAGGCCTTTCCCCGGGCCCTCACCGACCCGCGGGAGGCGCAAGGTGTCTTCTTCGCCCTCGGCGGCGATCCGGAGGCCATCGCCCTGGGAGAGCGCCTGGCAACCGCCCTGGGCGCCGAGGCCGGAGAGGTCCCCGCCGCCGCGAGACCCCTCTACCACTTCGCGGCCAGCGTCGCGGCGGGAGGCGTGACCACACTCCTGGCCGCCGCCGCCGAGATCGCCGACCGCCTCGGGCTCCCTCCCGCGGTAGCCCGCGGCTACCTCGAGCTCGCCCGCGGCGCCATCGCCCAGGCCCTGGCGGTCGGCGACGCGGCCGCCGCCCTCACCGGCCCGGCCGCCCGCGGAGATGTCGCGACGGTCGAGAAACACCTGACCGAGCTAGCCCGCCTCGCGCCAGAGAAGCTCCCCCTGGCTCTGGAGCTCGCCCGCGAGACTCTGCGGCAGGTGGCGAGGCGCGGGCCGCTCAGCGCGGAGCAGGAGGCGCTGCTTGCGGCACTCGAAGAAAAGATCGCGGGGTTGTAGAGAGGTATCGCCTCAGGCCTCGTGCGCGCGCAGGAAGCGAAAGAACTCGACACCCTCGCGCAGCCGGCGCTTCATCATCTCCGCGCTTGCCAGCATCTCGCGAACGATCTCCCAGATCTTGCTCGGCCGGAAGTAGAAACGCTTGTAGAAGATCTCCAGGCCGTGGTAGATCTCCTCCTTGGGCAGGTGCGGATAGCTGATCGCGGCGATCTGCACGCCGCTCTCGTTGACCAGCTTCGACGCGTCGCTCTCCGTCAACCAGCCGTTCTCGACCGCCTGCCGGTAGAGCGCGGTCCCGGGGTAGGGGGCGGCGAGCGATACCTGGATGGTGTGCGGGTTGATCTCTTTGGCGAAGCGGATGGTTTTCTCGATCGTCTCCCGGGTCTCGCCCGGCAGGCCGAGGATGAAGGTGCCGTGGATGGTGACGCCGAGCTTGCGGCAGTCCGCGGTGAAGCGCCGCGCGGTGTCGGTCTTGACGCCTTTCTTGATGTTCATGAGGATCTGGTCGTCGCCCGACTCGTAGCCCACCAGCAGCAGGCGCAGGCCGTTGTCCTTCATCACGGCGAGGGTCTCGTAGGGGACGTTCGCCTTGGCGTTGCAGCTCCAGGTGACACCGAGCTTGCCCAAACCGCGCGCGATCTCCTCCGCGCGCGGCTTGAGGTCGGTGAAGGTGTCGTCATCGAACATCACCTCCTGGACCTCGGGCATGTTGTCCCGGATCCACCGCACCTCCTCGATCACGTTCTGCGGGCTGCGCACTCGGTAGCGGTGGCCGCCCACCGTCTGCGGCCAGAGGCAGAAGGTGCACTTCGAGCGGCAGCCGCGGCCGGTGTAGAAGCTGACGTAGGGGTGCTTGAGGTAGCCGATGAAGTAGTTGGTGATCGTCAGGTCGCGCCGATAGACCGGCGAGACGAACGGCAGCTCGTCCATGGCCTCGAGCTGCGGCCGCGCCGGGTTGTGCAAGATCCCGCCGTCCGGCGTCCGGTACGAGATGCCGAGCACGTCCCGGAGCACGCGGCCTTCGGCGATCTCCTGGCAGGAGTAGTCGAACTCCTCGCGCGCCACCCAGTCCACGGCGGGCGCCGCCTGGAGCGAGCCGGCAGGGTCGATCATGGTCTTGGCGCCGATCAGGCCGATCTCCAGGTCCGGCTGGTCGTTCTTGAGCAGCTCGGCGGACCGCGCGTCGGTGGGGAAAGAGGGGGTGCTGGTGTGCATGATCACCAGCTCGTAGCCCTTGGCGATGGCGCGCACCTGATCGATCGACAGGCCGTCGGCGGGTGCGTCGACGAGGCGCGAGCCCTCGACCATCGCCGCCGGCTGCGCCAGCCAGGTCGGGTACCAGAAGGACTTGATCTCGCGCGTCGCCTGATAGCGAGAGCCGGCGCCGCCGTCGAAGCCGTCGAACGACGGCGGGTGGAGGAAGAGCGTCCTCTTGGGAGTCTTCATGTAGTTCACCTCGCCGCTGCGGGCCCGATACGGGCCGCGGCGGTCGGTCGTGCCGTCCTCCGGCCAAGTGACTATGACACCGATCGGATGGGAAGAAAACTTCGCCGCGAGGGCCCGCGCAAGCTCCGCCGCGCTGCTTCGATCTCGACGC
>DATBQN010000150.1:0-3943 GCA_036560825.1 Thermoanaerobaculia bacterium | reverse complement strand
GAGGGAGAGCGCGCCGCGGATCGCCTCCTCGTCGCCCTCCCCCATCGTGGCGACGACGGCGAAGGGCGGCGCGTGCGAGCGCGTCGCGAGCGGCGCGGGATCGGCGAGCACCTCGTCGGCCTCGGGGAAGAGCGCCCCGGCTCCGGGCTCGGAGGCGGCTGCCGTTTCGGCAGCCGCCTCGGCGCCGACCGCGGTCACCGAGTAGCCCATCGCCTTCGCCAGCCTGACCAGCGCCCGCGCGGTGGGCGAGGCGCCGAAGACGACGAGGCGGGGCGCCGGCAGGATGGGCTCGAGATAGATCTCCACGCTCCCTCCGCTGTGGCAGGTCATGGGAAAGACCGCGACGCCCGGCCGCGTCCACTCCGCGGCAGTCGGATCGGGCGTCAGGGCGAGCAGGCGCGGCTTGCCGTCGAGGAGCGCGCGCTGCGCCTCCCGGATCACCGTCGGCTGGGTGCAGCTGCCGCCCAGCCAGCCGTGGAACTCGCCCCCGGCGGTGACCAGCGCCATGTCGCCGGGCTGCGCCGAGCTGGCGGGCCGGCGGCGCACGACGACGGCGAGGACGAACGGCTCCTCCCGGCGCGCCAGCTCCGCCGCCCGCTGCAAGAGCTCGGCGTGCATCTAGGCCAAGACCTCTCCGGCGGCCCGCAGCCGCGCGTAGTCCTCCGGCACGTCGAGGTCGGCGAGCGCCGAGGCCGGCCAGGAGAGCACCTCGGCCTCATCCCGGTGTTTCCGGATGACCCGCTTGCCGCAGCCGCCGCCGGTCATCGCGAGGAGCTCGGGGAAGAGCGAGCGGTCGTACAGCATGGGCGGCGCGTGGACGCCCTCGTAGTCGGAGACGACGAGCGGCGCGCCGCCCGACCGGTAGCGGGAGGCGAGCGCGGCGATCATCTCCGAGGTGACGAACGGCATGTCGGCGAGGAGCACCATGGCCGCCTCGACCGCGGGCGGCAGCGCCGTCACGCCGGCCTGGAGAGACGACGTGATCCCCTCCTCGTAGGCGGGGTTGAGCACGGTGAGACAGGGGAGGCCGGTGAGCTCCTCCTTCGCGCGCTCGGCCTGGTGGCCGAGGACGACGAGGAGGGGCGAGAGGCCGCCCGCGAGCGCCCGCTTCGCCGAGCGCCGCAGGAGGCTCTCGCCGCCGACGTCGAAGAGGAGCTTGTTGCTCCCCATCCGGCTCGAGGTGCCGGCGGCGAGGAGGAGGCCGGCGATGGAGCTCGCCCGCTCAGCCGGCATGGATCGCCTCCCGGCGCGCCGAGAGGTGGCGCGGCTCGCGCCGGGCGACGAAGGCGAGGAGCTCGGCGACGATCGAGACCGCCACCTGGCGCGGCCCGTCGGCGCCGAGGTCGAGCCCCACCGGACCGAAGACGCGCTCGGCGAGGGTGCCGGGAGCGTCGATGTCGCGCAGGATGGCGGCCGTCCGCGCGCGCGGCCCGAGGAGGCCGACGTACGGGTATCCGGCGGCGAGGAGCCGGCGGGTCCACTCGCGGTCGTGGGCGAGCGAGTGGGTCTTGACCACCGCGAGCGAGCGGGCGGCCGCCGGGAGCTCGACCGCTTCGTTCTCCGGCCGCGCGAGGACGAGGCGGGCCGCCGGCGGGAAGTGCTCGGGCGCCAGGAGCGCCGGCCGGTGGTCGAGGACGGTGACGCGAAAGCCGGCGTCGGCGGCGTAGGCGACGAGCGGCCGCGCGTCGTCGCCGGCGCCGCAGACGACGAGGTGGGGCGGCGGCGCCAGCGCCTCGAAGAAGACCGTGCGGCCGGCGATGGCCAGCACGGCGGAGCTGCTCGAGCGGCTCCCCGTCATCAGCGCGCGGGCGCGCTCGCCGGCGATCGAGTCGAGCTCCGGCGCCCCGAGCGAGCCGGAGGCGGCGCCATCCGCCTCGACGATCCGCGTGGCGCCCAGCCCCTCGACGCCGCTCGCCCCCGGGGTCTCCGCGCCGTCGACGACCGTGGCGACGGTGAACGAGGCGTCGCCGGCGAGGAGCTCGCGAAGGCGCCCGGCCCGCTCGGCGAACGGCCCGGCGGTCGCCGGCTGGACGAAGACGTCCACCCGCCCGTTGCACCCCAGCCCGAGACCCCAGACGACGTCCTCGTCGGCGCCCGTGTCGTAGTGCCGCAGGCACGGCGTGCCGGTGGCGAGGACGACCTGGGCGATCTCGCGCACGTCGGCCTCCAGGCAGCCGCCGCTGACGCTCCCCAGCGTGCCGCCGCGCTCCTCGATGAGGAGCTTGGCGCCGGGGCGCCGGTAGGCGGAGCCGGAGATGCGGACCACCGTCGCGAGCGCCGCCCGCTCCCCCGCCGCCGCGAGCTCGGCGACCCGGGCGAGGACGTCCGCCGTCTCCTTCCAGTGGTTCATGCCACCCCCGGCTCAAAATACCGCCTGCCGGGGGAGGTTTCAATAGAGGGAGAGGGCGAGCCTGGGAATCCCTACCCCAGAGGTCCGCAAGGTCCTTTCCGCCGACCTCACCCCTTGCTGGCGAATCTGCCTGTAAAATCGTTCACCATGTGGACAGAAATCCCGCGGTATCGGTTTCTTCGTCGCCAGCTCGGCCCGCTCTCCCGTCCCCGGCTCGTGCTCCTCACCGGGGCGCGCCAGACCGGCAAGACGACCCTGGCGCGCGAGGTCTATCCCGACCTCGCCTACGTCAACCTCGACGCTCCCGAGCAGCGCGAGGCGGTGCGCGAGGTGCGGGCGGACGCCTGGGCGGCGGCGGTCGGGCCGGCGATCCTGGACGAGGCGCAGAAGGAGCCGAGCCTCTTCGACAAGGTCAAGTTCGCCTTCGACGCCGGTCAGCTCGCGCGGACGGTGCTCCTCGGCTCGTCGCAGATTCTCATGCTCCAGCGCGTCCGCGAGACCCTGGCGGGCCGGGCGTTCGTCTACGAGCTGTGGCCGCTCCTGGCGAGCGAGCTGGCGAGCCCGGCCGGCGAGCCCGCGCGCGCCCCCCTCCTCGACCACCTGCTCAACGGGGAGGGGACGGCCGACGAGCAGCTGTCTCCCCTCCTCTCGCTGCGCCTGGGCGAGGAGGCTGCCGGCGCGGCGGCCGCGGTCGAGCATCTGACCCGCTGGGGTGGCATGCCGGCCCTTCTTCCGCTGCCTGACGCCGAGCGCCAGAAGTGGCTGGAGTCGTACGAGGCCACCTACCTGGAGCGGGATCTCGGCGACCTCGCGCGGCTCGCGGACCTCATGCCCTTCCGCCGCTTCCAGAGCCTGACCGCTCTGCGCTCCGGGCAGATCCTCTCCTTCTCCGAGCTCGCCCGCGACGCCGGGCTGAGCGTCTCGACCAGCCGGCGCTACGTCGAGTACCTGCGGCTCTCCTACCAGGCGATTCTGCTGCCGCCCTACGCCGCCAACCTCACCAGCACCGTGATCAAGGCGCCCAAGGTCTACTGGCTCGACCTCGGGCTCTGGCGGCATCTCACCCGTTACCAGGGGCGGGTCACCGGGCCGATGCTCGAGACGCTGGTCGTCACAGAGGTCTGGAAATGGGTGAAGACCGGCGGGCTGCCGGTCGACCTCGCCGTCTACCGCACCCGCGCGGGGCTCGAGGTGGACCTCCTGGCGACGACGCCGCACGGAGTCTGGGGTTTCGAATCGAAGTCCGCCGCCCGTCTGGGGCCGGCCGACTGGCGCGGGCTCGCGGAGGTCGGCAAGGCGCTGGGCAACGCCTGGCGAGGCGGCCTCGTGGTCTACCAGGGGTCAGCCCTCCAACGCCTCGCCCCCAATCTCTGGGCCGTCCCGGTCGACCGGCTGCTCGTGTGAGCGGCCGTCAGGGCTGGAAGAGATCCCGCTGGTCGCCGTCCTTCGCTCTGGCGGCGAAGGGCCGCTCGCGATCGAGACGGAGCGCCTCCCAGAGGAAGTCGAAGCGCACCGGCTCGCGTCCCTCCTCCTTCGCGTTCTTCTCCTCCTCGTGCTCGTAGAGCCGGAGGAGGTCGACCACCCGCTCCCTGC
>DATBQN010000149.1:0-2103 GCA_036560825.1 Thermoanaerobaculia bacterium | reverse complement strand
AGCCATGCCGCGCCGGGGTATGGCTATACCCACTCGGGTATGCCTATACCCTCGCGGGTTTGACCATGCCGGGGTGGGCGCGCGCCAGTTTGACACCCGAAACGTGGAAAATCTTACAGCCGCCCTCCATTGAGTAATATGCCGGCTGGCACGACCGCGGGCCGATAGGGCGCTCGCGGCCGGCTCAGGCATCGCCGCCCATGTCCACCCGCATCCCCCGACCGCTCGACACCTCCGAGATCCGCATCCTGGGGGCGCTCCTCGAGAAGGAGCAGACGACGCCGGACCTCTACCCGCTGACCGTCGCCGCCCTCCTCGGCGCCTGCAACCAGAAGACGAACCGCGAGCCGGTCCTCGAGCTGACGGAGACGGAGGTCGTCGACGCCCTGGAGCGGCTGCGCGCCGAGGTCCTCGTTTGGCGGAGCGAGGGGGCGCGGAGCGAGAAGTGGTCGCAGAGCGTCTCCCGGCGGTGGGGGCTCGACACCGGCGGCAAGCGGGCGATCCTCACCCTCCTCCTGCTGAGAGGTGCGCAGACCCCCGGCGAGCTCAAGTCGCGGAGCGACCGCCTCCATCCCTTCGCCTCGCTCGCCGAGGTCGAGGAGACCCTGGCGCGCCTCGCCGCCGACGAGGATCAGGAGCCGCTCGTCGCCGAGCTGCCGCGCCGGCCGGGGCAGAAGGAGACGCGGTGGACCCACCTCGTCGGCGACCCGGCCGCTCCCAGCTCCACCGAGGCCCGGCCGGCGACCGGTGCGCTAGGCGGGGGAGAGCGGCCGATGGTTCCGGTCGGGCCGCCACTCTCGTCCCGCGTCGAGCGTCTGGAGGCCGAGGTGGCCCGGCTCGCCGCCGATCTCGCCGCGCTGCGGCGCGAGCTGGAGTAGGGCCGCGGCCGCCGCCCCTTGCGCCCGGCCGCCTCCGCCCCTATACTGCCCTCTCCCGCTGACGACCTCTGCGGTCGATGGCAACCGCGCTTGACGGAGCCATCGATCTTCAGCTAATATCTGCGGGTTTCGCCGCCGAGGGTCCCGCCAGGGACCGGGGCGGTCATGTCTTCCAACCGAAGACTGGCACCGGGCGCCGCCCGGTCCACTACTCCGTCGTCGCGCACCCCGTTCTCGATCCAGGGGTCGTGTCGGTCCCGCGCCGCCGGAGGGGAATCAAACGGATCTCTTAGGAGAGCTGGCGGTATGCCGACGATTCATCAATTGGTGCGCAAGGGCAGGGCCCGCATCGAGTCGAAGACCAAGAGCCCGGCGCTCCAGGGGGCGCCGCAGAAGCGCGGGGTCTGCGTGCGCGTCTACACCCAGACGCCCAAGAAGCCGAACTCGGCTCTCCGCAAGGTCGCCCGCGTGCGACTGACCAACGGGATCGAGGTCACCACCTACATCCCGGGCGTCGGCCACAACCTGCAGGAGCACTCGATCGTGCTCATCCGCGGCGGTCGCGTCAAGGACCTCCCCGGCGTGCGCTACCACGTCATCCGCGGCACCCTCGACGCGGTGGGCGTCGACGGCCGCCGGCAGAGCCGGTCGAAGTACGGCGCCAAGAGGCCGAAGTCCTGAGGCCCGAGCCCTAAGGAGCGAACGAGATGCCGAGGCGCAGAGAGGTACCCAAGCGCGAGGTCCTGCCGGACCCGCTCTACAACTCGCAGCTGGTGACGAAGTTCGTCAACGTCGTCATGCGCGACGGCAAGAAGTCGGTCGCCGAGCGCATCCTCTACGACGCCCTGGCGTCCATCCGCGAGAAGACCCAGGACGATCCGATGAAGGTCTTCAAGAAGGCCATCGAGAACGTCAAGCCGTCGGTCGAGGTCAAGTCGCGCCGCGTCGGCGGGTCGACCTACCAGGTCCCCGTCGAGGTGCGCCCGAGCCGCAAGCTCGCCCTCTCGATGCGCTGGATCATCTCGACCGCCCAGTCGCGCGGCGAGAAGACGATGCGGGCGCGCCTGGCGGGCGAGCTCATGGACGCCGCCGAGAGCCGCGGCGGCGCGGTGAAGAAGAAAGAGGACACCCATCGCATGGCCGAGGCCAACAAGGCCTTCGCCCATTACCGCTGGTAAGCGCGCTGGTAAGACCCCCTCCTCCTTCCACCATCCGAATCCGAGAT
>DATBQN010000148.1:0-12397 GCA_036560825.1 Thermoanaerobaculia bacterium | reverse complement strand
CCGGAAGCGGCGCAGGAAGAGGAGCACGGTGGCGGCGGCCAGCAGCGAGCCGACGATCAGGTGCTCCTTGACGGCGTCGACCGCGGCGACGATGTACTCCGACTGGTCGCGCACCAGCGCCATCTTCCAGCCCTTGGGGAGCTGGGCGCGGAGCTGCGCGACCCGCTCCTTCAGGCGGTCGATGACCTCGATGGTGTTGGTCCCCGACTGCTTGCGGACCTGGAGGACGACGGCGGCCTTGCCGTCGACGCTGGCGATCGACTCCGCTTGGGCGGTGCCGTCGTCGATCGCGGCGATGTCCGAGACCTTCACCGAGTAGCCGTTGCGGTTGACGATCGCCAGGTCGCCGAACTGCGCCGGCCTGTCGACGCGGCCGTAGGTGCGCAGCGTGAGGTCGCGGATCCCCTGCTCGACCTCGCCTCCCGGCACCTGCACGTTCTGCGTCTGCAGCGTGCGCACCACGTCGGCGACGGTCAAGCCGACCGCCGAGAGGCGCGCCGAGTCGGTGTCGACGTTGATCTGGCGCGGCCGGCCGCCGACGATGAGCGCCTGGCCGACGCCGTTGATCGACTCGATCTGGCGTTTGAGCGTCTTGTCGGCGAACTCGGTGATCTCGCGGATCGGCGCCGGGCCCGACAGCGCGATGAAGAGGATCGGCGTCGCGTCGGGATCGATCTTCTGGATGATCGGCGGATCGGCCTCCTTGGGGAGCTGCGCGAGCACCGCGTTGACCTTGTCGCGCACCTCCTGCGCCGCCACGTCGCCGTTCTTGTCGAGCTCGAAGGAGACGATGACCTGCGACGTCCCTTCCGACGAGGTCGAGATGAGCTGGTCGATGCCGCTGATGGTGTTGATCGACTCCTCGATCTTGTCGGTGATCTCGGTCTCGATGTCCTCGGGCGAGGCGCCGATCAGACGCGTGGTGACGGTGACGGTGGGGAAGTCCACCTTGGGGAAGCGGTCGACGCCGAGGGTGAAGTAGGCGACGACGCCGATCACCACCAGGGCGAGGATGAGGACCGTCGCGAAGACCGGACGGCGGATGCAGAGCGCGGCCAGGGCTTTCATCGGCTGCCTCCTTCGCCCGTGATCGGGGCAGCCGCCGGCGCCGGGCCCGCCGCGCTCGCGAGGTCGATCTCGACGCGCGCGAAGAGCCCCGGCGTGAGGCGGCCGTCGCGGTTCTCGAACTCGGTCTCGACGTTGAAGGAGCGGGTCGCCGGATCGACCACGCCGCCCACCAGGCTGACGCGGCCGGTGAAGGTCTCGCCCGGATAGGGATCGACCGCGGCGCGCACCGGCTGGCCCTTCCTGACCGCGGACAGGAAGCGCTCGGGGAGCTTGAAGCGCAGCTTCAAAGGCGAGGTCTGGGCGACCACGAAAGCGACCGTGTTGTCGCCCAGCCGCTGCCCGACGTCGGTCCGCCGCTCCGCCACCACGCCGTCGATCGGCGAGCGGAGGACGGCGTCCGCCAGGTGCTGGCGCGCGAGGTCGCGCGCCGCGAGCGCCGAGCCCACCGCCGCCTGGGCCTGCTCGGCGGCGGACTCCGAGCGGTCGTAGGCGGCCTGGGAGACGGAGCTCTTGGCGACCAGCTCCCTCTTGCGGGCGAGGTCGCGCGCCGCGTCCTGGGCCGCCGCCCGGGCGCGGGCGAGGTCGGCGTCGGTCCGCTGGAGGTCGAGCGACAGGTACTGGGTCTCGAGCTCGAGGAGAGGCTGGCCTTTCTTCACCCGCGCTCCCTCGTCGGCCAGCACGCGGCCCACCCGCCCGGGCATGCGCACCGCGAGCTCCGAGCGGACGGGGGAGACGAACTCGCCGGTGGCGGCGACGGCGCCGGCATTCTCGGGAAGGAACGGAGCGGGCGCCGCGGCCTGGGGAGCCGGCTGCGGCGCGGCCGCGATCCCCGCCACCTGCGAGACGTCGGAAGGAAGGGGCGGCGGAGCCGGCGCCGCGGGCTTGGGGGCATCGGAACGGGCGGCCGAGCCGGCCGCGCCAGTCGACGCGGCAGCCGGCGAATCGCCGTGGCCGCCGCAGGCCGCGGCTCCCACGCTCAGCGCGCTGAGGACGATCAGAGACAGAGGAAGGGCGTGGCGCGTCATCGGGCATTCTCCTCGAGTACGGTCTGCTTGAGCATCCCGGCGGCCGCCCAGACGCGCAGCTCGGCGAGCTGGCGGTCGAGCTTGCTGGTGGCGACGGCGCGGCGGGCGTCGGCGAGCGAGTTTTCGGCGGACTGCTCGTCGAGCGAGGTGGTCTCCTGGGCGCGGTAGAGGTCGGCCGCCTGCCGGTACTCCGCCTCGCTCGCCGCGAGCTGGTCGCGGGCGAGCCGCTGGCTCGCCTCGGCGCTCGCCAGGTCGATGAAGGACCGGCGCACCTCCTCGCGCACGGTGCGGCGCGCCGCGTCGAGGCGCAGCTCGGCCTGGCGCTGCCGCTCGCGGGCGAGGGCGACTCGGCCCGCCGTCTCGCCGCCCTGGTAGATCGGCACGGTGAGCTTGAGCGCCAGCTGGCCGTAGCGGTCGGCGGGGAACGACGAGCGCTGGGAGAGGAAGTCGCCCTCGGCCGAGAGCACCGGATAGTAGGCGCCGCGCTGCTTGTCGACCTCGAGCTTAGCGCTGGCGAGCGCGATCTCGGCCTCGATCACCTCCGGCCGCTGCCGCTCGGCCGCGGCGACCAGCGCCGCCTCGTCGGCGAGCGGCGGAAAGAGCGCCGCCGGCTCGGCGACCGCGAGCGGCCGCTCGAGCGCCAGGTCCAGGCGCAGCCGGCTCTCCGCCTCGTCGCGCATGCGCTGGGCGTCGGCGACCCGGCGCTCCACGGCCTTGATGTCGGCCTCGGCGCGGAGGGTGTCGACGCGGGTCGACTCGCCGGCCTCGAAGAGGTTCTGGGCGAGGGTGCGGCGCTCCTGGGTGAGCGCCAGGTTGAGCTTCTCGACGTCGAGCAGCTCCTGGCCCTGGAGGATGCCGAGGTAGTCGGAGACCACGGCGAGGAGCAGCTGCTCCTCGAAGCTCCCCGCCTCCTGCTCGGCGGACTGAATCCCCAGCCGCGCTTGCGACAGCGCCTTGCGGTCGCGGTTGCCGGCGAAGATGGGCTGGGTGAGGGTCAGCTTGTAGTTCCAGTCGTTCCGCGGCAGCAGGAGCACCTGGGTGCCGTTGAAGTCGAAGGCGCTCTCGACGGTGTTGCGCAGGTAGTTGCCGGTGGCGGAGAGGTGCGGCAAGACCGCCGAGACCGCGATGTCCTTCTGCGCCCGCGCGGCGGCGACCTCGAGCCGCGCGACCCCCAGGTCGGGGTTCGCCGCCAGCGCCCGCTTGAGGGCGCCGGCGAGCGTCAGCTTGAGCGGCTCGCCGCCCAGATCCGCCCGGGCTACCGCCGCGGCGGCCGGCGGCGCCGGCTGTCCCGGGTGCTCCTGTCCCCGGATAGGGGCGAAGCCGGAGGCCGCGACGAGCGCGAGCCCACCCAGCCAGATCGACGCGATGTTCAAAATCTCCTCCCCTGGCCGCGGCGTCAGTCGCCGCGCGCCGAGCCTCGTCCCGGAGCCGGCGCCTTGAGGCCGGCGGCCAGGAACGTCACCAGATGATCGATTGCCTCCTCGGGCTGGGAGACGGAGCAACGGCCTCGCGAGTAGTGGGCGAGGAGGTGCCCGCAGGAGACGGTGTGGGCCATGGATCCCGCCACGAAGAGGAGGCGCCAGAAGACCTCCTCCTGCGGCAGCTCGGGCAGGCGCCGCGACAGGGCGGCGGCGAAGCGGTCGACGACCTCGGAGAACTGGCTGGCGACGATCTCGCGCACCTCGTCGCTGGCGTCGGTGTAGGCGCGGGCCATCATCTGGGCGAAGGCGCCCTTCTTGGCGTGGGCCTCGTGCGCGGTGAGGAAGACCGGCTCGACGAAGGCGCGCACGACCTCCTCGACCCCCGCCCCCTCGGCCTCGCAGCGCTCGAGCAGGGCCAGGCGCTCGCGGTTGAGCGGCGCCAGCCGGCGGTCGAAGACGGCGCGCACCAGCCCCTGCTTCGAGCCGAAGTGGTAGTGGACGGCGGCGAGGTTGACCGCCGCGCGCTCGGTGATGGCGCGCAGCGACGCCTCGGGGATACCGCGCTCGGAGAAGAGCTCCTCCGCCGCGTCGAGCAGGCTCTCGCGGGTGCCGATTCCGACCGGGTCGTCCATTGGGCTCATCACGCTTTCTACGTTTGGTTCAAACGTTTGTTTCAAACGGCCGTTTGAATGATGCCGCGCCGCGGAAGATCTGTCAAGCGGTATGCTGGATCGATGATCGAGAGCGTCTGGGAGGAGCTCTCCCGCACGCTGCGCAGCAGTGCGCCTTATAGGGCCCTCCGGGAGGGCCTGGGGGACGTCGTGCGCCTGCCGGTCCCGGCGGCCGCCTGGGTCGGGGAGCTGCTCGCCCGCGACCTCCAGCGGCCGCTCCTCGTCGTCCTGCCGCGCGAGGCCGACGCCCTCACCTGGATCGAGGCGGCGCAGCTCTTCGGGCACCCCGACGGCGGTCACGGCGGTCGAGGCGCCGTCTACTTCCCGGCCCCCTCGCTCACCCCCTACCAGGACGCCGAGACCTCGCTCCTGGTGCGCGCCCAGGAGTCGGTGGCGCTCGACCGGGTGATCTCGGGGGCAGCGCGGAGCGTCGTGGCGACTCCCCGCGCCCTCTTCCGCCTGCTGCCCAAGGCGAGCGTCTACGCGGCGGGCGTCCTCGAGCTGGCGCCGGGCGACGACCTGGCGATCGATCTCCTCGCCCACCACCTGGTGCGCCACGGCTTCCGGCGCACCGACCTGGTCTACGAGGTGGGGGATTTCGCCATCCGCGGCGGCATCGTCGACCTCTTCCCGCCCGGCGAAGCGGCCCCCATCCGGCTCGACTTCTTTGGCGACACCATCGAGTCGATCCGCTGGTTCGACGCCCAGACGCAGCGCTCGGAGGACACCCTGGACGGCGTCCGCGTGCTGCCCCTCTACCTCTTCCCCGGCGGACCGGAGGAAGCGGCGCGCCTGGCCGGCCTTCTCGGCCGGCAGGTGGGGGCGGACGCCCCCCCGTCCGTCGTCGACCGCCTCGAGGACCTCCGCCAGCGCGGCGGCTTTCCGGGTTGGGAGAACTACCTGCCGCTCCTCGAGGCCGATGGGGTCGCGGCGCTCGCCGACGCCATGCCCGGCGCCCTCGTCCTGGCGGTCGATCCGCCGGCGCTGGCCGCCGAGGCCGAGCACCACGCGGCGCGGCTCGCCGCGGACTACCAGGCGCGCCTCGAGCACGGGCACCTCGCCCTCCCCCCGGACCTCCTCGAGCAGCCGCTGGGAAGCGTCCGGGAGGCGCTCGCGGCGGCCGAGGTCCGCGTCGGCGACCTCCTCCTGGGCGGCGCCGGGGCTCCAGGCGCGGCCGACTTCCACGCCGCGGCGACCGACCTCTTCCACGGCCAGCTGCCGCGCTTTCCCCAGGAGGTGGCGACGGCGCGGGCGCGCGGCGAGCGCTGCCTGGTGGTGGTCTCGTCCACCCACCGCGAGCGCATGGAGGAGCTGCTCTCGGCGCGCGACATCGCCCTCGGGAGGGGCGGCGTGGAGCTCGTCACCGGCGAGCTCTCCCGCGGCTTCCGGCTGCCGGCGGCGGGCGTCGTCCTCTACGGCGAGCAGCAGCTCCTGCCGCAGGCGAAGCTGCAGCGGCGGGCGCCGCGCAGCCGCTACGGCCCCTTCGTGGCCAGCCTCCGGGACTTGAAGATCGGCGACTACGTGGTGCACGCCGACCACGGCATCGGCCAGTTCGTCGCCCTGCGCTCGGTGGGGAGCGACGGCGACGGCGCGGCGACGGTGCCGGCGACGCTCCGGGACCTCGCCGCCGGGCCGCCGGCGGCGGAGGCCGGCGTCGAGGTGATGGAGATCTCCTACGCCGGGGGCAAGCGGCTCCTCCTCCCCCTCTCGCGGCTCGACCAGGTGCAGAAGTACAGCGGCATCGAGGGGGTGGCGCCGCGGCTGGACCAGCTCGGCGGCACCTCCTGGAACCGCACCAAGTCCAAGGTCAAGAGCAGCATGCGCGACATGGCGGGCGAGCTGCTCAAGCTCTACGCCGAGCGCCAGCTGGCGCGCGCGCCGTGCTTCCCCGCCGACACCGACCTGCAGCGCCAGTTCGAGGCCGCCTTCCCCTACGAGGAGAGCCCCGACCAGCTCGAGGCCATCGCGGTGATCAAGGAGGACCTGCAACGCGAGCGGCCGATGGATCGCCTGCTCTGCGGGGACGTCGGCTACGGCAAGACCGAGGTGGCGATGCGCGCGGCGTGGAAGGCGGTCGACGGCGGCTATCAGGTGGCGGTGCTCGCCCCCACGACGATCCTCGCCGACCAGCACCTGGAGACCTTCCGGCGGCGCTTCGCCGGCCTGCCGGTCAAGATCGAGATGATCTCGCGCTTCGTCCAGCCGGCCGAGGCGCGCGCCATCCGCAAGCGCCTGGCGGCCGGCGACGTCGACATCCTGATCGGCACCCACCGGCTGCTGTCGAAAGACATCGAGCTCCCGCGCCTGGGGCTGCTGATCGTCGACGAGGAGCAGCGCTTCGGGGTCGCCCAGAAGGAGCGCCTGAAGCAGATGAAGCGGGGGGTCCACGTGCTCGCCATGTCGGCGACGCCGGTGCCGCGCACCCTGCAGCTCTCCCTCGCCGGGGTGCGCGACCTCTCGGTGATCGAGACTCCCCCCAAGGACCGCATGGCGGTCGAGACGGCCATCCTGCCGTTCGACGCCCAGGTGGTGCGCGAGGCGATCGAGTTCGAGATCGAGCGCGGCGGGCAGGTCTACTACGTATACAACCGGGTGGAGTCGATCGAGCGGATGCTGGCCGACCTCCGGCAGATGGTGCCGGAGGTGAGGGTGACCGTGGGCCACGGGCAGCTCGACGAGGCCGAGCTCTCGCGCCGCATGCACGCCTTCACCCGCGGCGACTTCGACGTCCTGCTGGCGACGACCATCATCGAGAACGGCATCGACATCCCCAACGTCAACACCATGATCGTCCACCGCGCCGACCGCTTCGGGCTCGCCCAGCTCTACCAGCTGCGTGGCCGCGTCGGGCGGAGCAACCAGCTCGCCTACTGCTACCTGCTGGTGCCGGGCGACCGCGTCCTCTCGGAGCCGGCGCGCAAGCGCCTCGCCGCCATCCGCGAGTTCTCCGACCTCGGCGCCGGCTTCCGCATCGCGGCGCGCGACCTCGAGATCCGCGGCGCCGGCAACCTCCTGGGCGCCGAGCAGAGCGGCCACATCGCAGCGGTGGGGATCGAGACCTATCTCAAGCTCCTCGAGGAGACGGTGCGCGAGATGAAGGGCGAGGAGGTGGCCGAGGCGCCGTCGGCGGCGATCGACCTGCCGGTGGCGATGTCGATCCCGCAGGGCTACGTCGACAACGCCAACCTGCGGATGGAGCTCTACCGGAAGATCGCCGCCGCCGAGGAGTCCGAGGAGGAGGTGGTGGCCGAGCTCACCGATCGCTTCGGTCCGCCGCCGCCCTCGGTGCGCACGCTGATCGAGGTGGCGGCCTTGAAGCGTCTCGCCGAGTCGCTCCGCGTGCAGTCGATCTCGGCCAAGGGGAGCGAGCTGGTGATCCGGCTGCGGCGGGACGCGCGGGTCGACGTCGACCGCCTGATCGAGCTCGTCTCGACGCACCCGGGCGCGAGCTTCAGCCCGAGCGGCGTCCTCACCCTCACCGCCGGCGGCGGCAGCGCGCTCCTCGCGGCGGCGCGCGAGACGCTCGCGGCGCTGGCCAACTGATGAAGAACGCGCGCCTCGCCGCCGCCATCTGCCTCCTCCTTGCCGGCGCCTGCCGGCGCGAGCCGCCTCCCGCCCCTGATGCGGTGGCGCGGATCGGCGGCGAGGAGGTGCGCTACGACCGCTTCGCCGCCTATCTCTCGCGCGCCGTGGGAGACTCCGACTCGGCGCTGCCGGGCGACGCGCTCTCGGCCCTCTTCGACCAGTTCCTCGACGAGCAGCTCCTGGCGCGCCTGGCCGTCGATCGCGGGCTGGTAGCCGCGGGCGACCGCAGCGGAGGGCCGCGCCGAGCGGTGGACGCCCTGCTCGCGGACGGCCGCGCGCGTCCGGCGGCGGCGCCGGCTCGCGCCGAGGTGGAGGCCTACTACGCGGCGCATCGCGACGAGTTCGTCCGCCCGGAGCGGGTGCGCCTGCGGCAGATCCTCGTCGAGGACCGCGCCACGGCCGACCGCGCGGCGCGCGAGATCGCCGCCGGGGCCAGCTTCGAGGACGTCGCGCGCCGCCTCTCGCGCAACTCGCGCGGCGGCGGCGGCGCCGGCTCAGGAGGCGGCGCCGGCTACGTGGGAGGCGATCAGGGCGAGCTCTCGCGGACCGACCTGCCGCCCGCCTACGCCGACACCATCTTCGCCCTCGCGCCCGGCGGCGTCAGCCGCGTCATCCCCGCCGACTACGGGTTCCACCTCTTCCAGGTCGTCGAGCACCTGCCCCCCGAGGTCCTGCCGCTCGGCGAGGTCGAGGGCGAGATCCGCGCCCGCCTCGAGCGCGAGAGCGCCGACCGGCGCCTGGCCAAGTTGGTCGGAGAGTGCCGAAAACGTTATGATGTCGAGGTTTATGCGCGGAACCTCCCGTTCGACTACGAGGGTAACTACCGTGAACCGAAACGCCCCCATCGCTAGCCTCTCGCTCCTGCTGCTCCTCGTCGGCGCCGGCCTCGCCGCCCCGCGGACCGCCGGCGCCGAGCTGCTCAACCGCATCGTGCTGCGGGTCAACGACCGCATCGCGACGCTCTACGACTACGAGAAGCGCAAGAACGAGCTGATCGAGGACGCCAACCGCCGCGACCAGGACCCCGCCGACCGCAAGCACGTGATCGAGCATGCCGGCGAGCTCGTCTTCAAGGACCTCTTCGACGACCTGCTCCTCGAGTCGCGCGCCGACCAGCTCGGCGTCGAGATCACCGACCAGCAGGTCGACAAGGCCATCCTGCAGATGCGCGAGGGGAGCGGCATCAAGGACGAGCAGCAGTTCGCCCAGGCCCTCGAGCAGCAGGGCCTGACGGAGGCGAAGCTGCGCTCCCAGATGAAGACCAACCTGCGCCTCCAGGAGGTGCTCGGGCGGGAGGTCACCGCCAAGGTCAAGGTGGACGAGGAAGACCTCCGCAAGTACTACCGCGCCCATCCCGACGAGTTCCGCGTCCCCGATCAGGTGCAGCTGCGCGAGGTGGTGGTGCCCGAGGACAAGGTGCCGAGCGCCGCGGAGCGGGCGCGGGTGGCCGGCGAGGTCCGCCGCGCGCTCCTCGCCGGCAAGCCGATGGCCGAGGCGGTCGAGCCGTTCCACACCCAGGGCGAGGCGAGCGCGCCGGCCGATCTCGGCTGGGTGTCGCCGGGCGACCTCGACAAGACGCTCGAGACCGCCGTCTGGAAGCTCCCCAAGGGGGCCGTCTCCGAGCCCGTCGCGGGGCGCGGCGGCGTGCACGTGCTGCAGGTCGTCGACCGCCGCGAGGCGCACCTCAAGCCGTTCAACGAGGTCTCCTCGGCGATCGACGCCAAGGAGCGGCAGCGCGTCTACCGCGAGAAGGTCACCGAGTACATGGCCGACCTCCAGAAGCAGTCGTTGGTCGTCGCCCAGCCGCCGCCGGACGCGGCGGACTTCCGCAAGCTGATCCCCAGCGGAGACGAGCAGAAGCTCAAGACCCTCTCCGCCAGCGACGCCGCCACGGCCGCCGCGCCGAAGCCGGACGAGGGCGCCGCCGCCGGACCGGGCGCCAACGTGCCCGGTCCTTCCGCCGCTCCGGGGAGCGCTCCCGCGCCCGGCTCGCCGGGAGGGCTCGCGACGCCCAAGCCGGTCGATGCGACGCCGCCGCCGGTGATCCCGCCGCCGGCCCAGTCGCAGCCCGTTCCGCCGCCGCCGCCGACCCCGCGCTGATCGCTCCCTGATCCACTTCCGTCCACCGCGCGCCGGACGCTCGGCCGCGGTGGACGGGCGTGCGTCCACTCCCTCTGCTCCCGATTCACCCAAATTTACGCCCCGTTTGCGCAAAATCCTTTCTGTTGGGCGTCCCCGCGGGGGATTTACAAAGAATTGAGTGGAATGAAATGGACAAAAGTGGAGTCAACTGATACGATTTTCGGTTAGACGGCTCTTCTCAAGCGGGCGGGGACAATGTTTCGTGGAAGCGCGGCGGCGAAGATCGACGACAAGGGAAGGCTGAAGATTCCGACCGACTTCCGCCGCTTCCTCGAGGAGCGGTACGGGCCGGATCTTTTCGTGACCTCGGTCGACGGCGGCTCGGCCTTCGTCTACCCGCTCCCGGTCTGGGAGGAGATCGAGGCGCGCCTGCAGGCGATGCCTTCGACCGACCCCAAGAAGAACGCCTTCCTCGAGCGCGTCAGCTACTTCGGCCAGCAGCTCCGGCTGGACGCCCAGGGCCGCATCGTGATCCCCCAGATCGTGCGGGAGCGCGCCGGCATGAGCGGCGACGTGGTGGTCAGCGGCCGCCTCGATCACCTGGTGATCTGGAACCACGAGCGCTTCCTCACCCGGCTGGACGAGCAGCCGTTCACCGAGGACGACTTCCGCGCTCTCGCCGAGCGCGGCATCTAGGAGCAGCGTGCGGCGCCCGGGCGACGCGCGACGGACGAGCCGTTGGATGAACGACACCTGCCGGTCCTGGTCGCCGAGACCCTCGCCGCGCTGGCGCCCGCGCGCGGCGGCCTCTACGTCGACGCCACGGTGGGCCTGGGCGGACACGCCGAGGCGCTGCTCGCCGCCGCGCCCGCCGCGCGGCTGGTGGGGATCGACCGCGATGGCGAGGCCCTGGAGCTCGCCGGACGGCGGCTCGCCGGCTTCGGCGACCGCGTGCGGCTCGTCGAGGGCACCTTCGACCGTCTGGGAGAGCTCCTCGCCGGCCTCGGGATCGGCGAGCGCAGCGCCGCCGGCGTGCTGGCCGACCTCGGCGTCTCCTCGCTCCAGCTCGACCGGCCGGAGCGCGGCTTCAGCTTCCGTTTCAACGGTCCGCTCGACATGCGCATGGGGGGCAGCGAGCGGACGGCGGCGGACATCGTGAACGAGAGCTCGGAGGCGGAATTGACAGAGATCCTCAGGGAGTACGGCGAAGAGCGGCAGGCGCGGCGCATCGCCCGCGCCATCGTGGCGGCGCGGCGGGAGGAGGCGATCGAGACGACCGCCGACCTGCGCGCCGTGATCGACCGCGCCAAGGGCGGCCACCGCGAGCGCGAGGGGCGCGTCGACCCCGCGACGCGCGTCTTCCAGGCCCTGCGTATCGCGGTCAACGAGGAGCTCGCGGGGCTCGAGGCCTTCCTCGACCAGGCGGTGCGGCAGCTCGACGGCGACGGCCGCCTGGTCATCATCTCGTACCACAGCCTCGAGGACCGCATCGTCAAGAACCGGCTGCGCGATTTGGGCCGCGGCCAGACCGATCCCATCACCGGACGGCCGCAGGCCGAGACCCGCCTCATCGAGGTGCTCACCCGGAAGCCGCTGCGCCCGAGCGCCGCCGAGGTAGCCTGGAACCCGCGCTCGCGCTCGGCCCGCCTGCGCGCGGCGCGGAGGTTGTGAGGCGTTGAACGGCGCGTACGCGTTCAGGCGGCCGGTCGCCAACTCCTATCTGGTGCGGGAGCGCGACCGCCGGCTGCGGCGCGAGCTGGCGGCGGTGGTGGCGGTGGTGCTCTCGCTGGGCGGCGGCCTCCTCGGCTACACCTGGATGCACCTCGAGCTCCTCGCCACCGGCTACCGCATCGTGGCGCTCGACCGCGAGCAGCGCGACCTCGCCCAGGAGGAGCGGCGGCTGAGCCTCGAGGCCGCCTATCTGGCGAGCCCGCAGCAGGTGGAGGGCCGGGCGGCGAAGCTCCTCGGCATGCAGAGCCCGGCGACCGAGCAGATGGTGTTCTGGGAGGAGCTCTCCTGGAGACCGCTGCCGTGAGGAACCGCGTCCTCCTCGTCGCCGCCCTCGGCCTCCTCTGGGTGGGGGCGATCTCCGCCCGCCTCTACGAGCTCCAGGTGCTGCGCTACGAGCACTACCAGACCAAGGCGCGGCGCCAGCAGCAGACGGTGGTCGAGCTCGACCCGCCGCGCGGCACCATCTACGACGCGCGCGGCCGCGAGCTCGCCGTCTCGGTCGAGGTCGAGTCGGCCTGGGCCGACCCCGCCGACCTCGACGATCCGGCGGCGACGGCGCGGGCGCTCGCCCCCGTCCTGGGGATCGACGCCGGCACCCTCGCCCGCCGCCTGGCGCGCGACGGCAACTTCGTCTGGCTGGCGCGCAAGCTCGACCCGCGCGTCTCGCAGGCCATCCGCCGCCTCAGCCTGCGCGGCATCCACTTCCTGCCGGAGAGCAAGCGCTGCTACCCGATGGGCGAGCTGGCGGCGCAGATCCTCGGCTACGTGGGCACCGACAACCAGGGGCTCGCCGGCCTCGAGCTCCTCTACGATC
>DATBQN010000147.1:0-8112 GCA_036560825.1 Thermoanaerobaculia bacterium | reverse complement strand
AGAGGTCGAGATAGGGATTGGGTTTCTGCTCCTCGGGCAGGATGATGTTGCAGCCGATCGAGCGGGCGCCGACGTCGCGCGCCCCGCGGTTGGCGGCCTCCATGATGCCCGGCCCGCCGCCGGTCATCACCGTGAAGCCGGCGCGCCCGAGGCACTGCCCCATCTCGCGCGCCACGGCGTAGTAGTGATGGTCCTCGTGAAAGCGCGCCGAGCCGAAGACGGTCACGCACGGTCCCACGAAGTGGAGGGCGCGGACGCCGCGCAGGAAGTCCGCACCGATGCGGAAGAGGCGCCGCAGCTCGTGGGCGCGCGGCTGCGGCCCCGCGAGGAAGCTCCCCTCGTCCGGGCTCTCGGTGCCCTTGCCCCAGCGCGGCGGCTGGTCGCTCTCCGCCGCCGCCGCGACCTCGACCCGCGACACGCTCCGCGAGTCGCCCTCCGGTCTGATCTCCCTCATGAGGACAGTCTAGCAAGGGGCGCATCCGCCGCGCGCCGACCTCGGAGGCTCGTGCGATCCGGGGTAAGCTCGGAGTCATGAGAACCGCCTGCCTCGCCCTCGCCTCGCTCGCTCTCCTCGCCGCGACCACCCGCGCCTCCGCTCCGCCGGCGACCGCGGTGCCGCCGGCCGCGGCGGTGGCCGCCGGCGGCGACGTCGAGAGCCGCGCGCGGGCGCTCGTCGCCGACCTCGCGGCCGGTCGGTTCGCGGCGGCGACGGCAGATTTCGACGCCAAGATGCTCTCGGCGCTCCCGGCGCCCAAGCTCGCCGAGTTCTGGAACGGGCTCGTCGGCCAGGCGGGGGAGTTCCAGGCGATCGAGGGGGCGAAGAAGGCCGACGCGCCGCCGCCCTACCACGGCGTCGTGCTCGACGCCCGCTTCGCCCGCGCTCAGATCCTCGTCAGCGTCTTCTTCGACGGCGCGGGCAAGGTCGCCGGGCTCTTCTTCAAGCCGAACCGCGAGAAGCTCTCCGGGGTCTGGGCGCCGCCCGACTACGGCGACGTGAACCGCTTCGACGAGCGCGAGGTGACGGTCGAGAGCGGCGCCTGGAAGCTGCCCGGGACGCTCGCCGTCCCCAAGGGGCCGGGGCCGTTTCCCGCCGTCGTCCTCGTGCACGGCTCCGGGCCGCAGGACCGCGACGAGTCGATCGGCGCCAACAAGCCGTTCAAGGACCTCGCCTGGGGGCTCGCCAGCCGCGGCCTCGCCGTGCTCCGCTACGAGAAGCGCACCTGGAGCGACGGCGCCCGCGTGCAGCGCGAGGGCGTGCCGACCGTCCGCCAGGAGACGACCGACGACGCCCTCGCCGCCGTGGCCCTGCTCCGCCGCACCCCGGGGATCGACCCGGCGCGCATCTACGTCGCCGGCCACAGCCTGGGCGGGATGCTGGTGCCGCGCATCGGCATGGCCGATCGCGCGATCGCCGGCTTCGTCGTCCTCGCCGGCAACGCCCGCCCGCTCGAGGACGTCATCCTCGAGCAGGAGACCCACCGCGCGGAGGCCGACGGCAAGACCACCGCCGACGAGACGCGCGGGCTCGCCGAGGCGAAGCGCCAGGTGGCGCGCCTCAAGGACCCTGCCCTCGGCCCCTCCACCCCGGCCTCCGAGCTCTTCGGCGCGCCGGCCTCGTACTGGCTCGACCTCCGCGGCTACCGGCCGGCCGAGGTGGCGCGCGGGCTCCATCGCCCCATCCTCGTCCTCCAGGGCGAGCGCGACATCCAGGTGTCGATGGTCGACTTCGGCGAGTGGAAGAAGGCGCTCCAGGGCGACCGCCAGGCGCGCTTCAAAGCCTATCCCGCGCTCAATCACCTGTTCATCGCCGGCCAGGGACCGGGGACGATCGCGGAGTACCAGCGGCCCGGCCACGTGTCTCGCGAGGTGGTCGAGGACGTGGCGCGCTTCGTCCTCGCGCCGGCGAGGTCTCCGGCAGTCGGCCGGTGAGCCGCGCGGCGGGCCGCGCCGCGCAGGAGGAATCCCGATGAAATCGATGACGTCGATGAAGAGCTGGCTCCCGCTCGCCTCTCTCGCCCTCGTCCTCGCCCTGGCCGCCACGGCGACGGCCCGCTCCACCGCCTCGCGCGCGGCAGCGCCCGCCGCCGGTCAGCCGCCCCTCTGGCGGCTCTACCAGGAGACGCTCGCCCGCGCCCGCTACGTCGACCTCACCCACGCCGTCTCGCCGCACATCCCGGTGTGGGCCGGCTTCGGGCGCTCCCGCTTCGGGCCGGCGATCGATCCCAAGACCGGCAGGCCGTTCACCTATGCGAAGGACGGCTTCGAGGCGACGCGCTACGAGCTGGCGACCGACCAGCTCGGCACCCAGCTCGACCCGCCGGCGCACTGGGACCCCGACTACCCGGCGATCGACGAGCTGCCGCCCACCTTCGCGGTGCGCCCGCTCGTCGTCATCTCGATCGTCGATCAGGTGAAGCGCGATCCCGCCTACCACCTCGCGGTCGCCGACGTCCTCGCCTGGGAGGCGCGGCACGGCCGCGTCCCCGCCGGCTCCGTCGTCTTCGTGCGCTCCGACTGGTCGAAGGAGTGGCCCGATCCGGCGCTCGCCACCCGCACGCGCTTCCCCGGCGTCTCGCTCGCGGCCCTGAAGCTCCTCCACCTCGAGCGCCACATCCTCTTCCACGGCCACGAGCCGCTCGACACCGACACCACGCCCACCCTCGAGGGGGAGTCCTGGCTGATGCATCACGGCTACACCCAGGCCGAGGGGGTGGCGAACCTCGACCAGGTGCCGGAGGCCGGCGCGCTCGTCGCCATCGGCTACCCCAAGCTCCAGGGCGGCACCGGCGGCTACGCGCGCTACGTCGCCATCTGCCCGCCCGACTGGACGCACGGCGTGAGGATCGGCGAGGTGCCCGACGCGCCGCTCCCCCGCATGGCGAAGCGCCTGCACTGGGACGAGGCGCTCGGCGTGCGGGTGCGGTGAGGCACCACGCCGGGGCCCGCTCCGTCCTGGCCCTCCGACCGCGCTTCCGTTATCGTTGACCGCCTGTGGGTGGACCGCCATGCCGACCATCAAGCCCATCGTCCTCCTCGCCGACAGCCAGCTCCTCTTCTGGCGCCACGACGAGGGCGCCTTCCTCGAGCGGGTGCGGGCGATGCTCCACGACGACGAGATGGAGATCGACCTCACGCCGAGGGCGGCCTACCTCGGCGCCTCGAACGGCGACGCGCCGGAGTTCTACGACCTCTTCCAGGCGGCGATGGATTCGATCCACCTCAAGGACCGGCGGCACATCCCCGCCGCGCCGTCGAGCGAGGACCTCGAGTATCTGGCGGCGGCGGACCTCGTCCTCCTCGCCGGCGGCGACTCGAAGCGCGGTCTCCGCGCCTTCGAGGAGTCGGGGATCAAGGACCGCCTCGTCGAGCGCTACTACGGCGGCGCGCTCCTCCTCGGCGTCTCGGCGGGGGCGGTCCAGCTGGGATTGAAGGGCTGGGACGGCGACCGGCTCTTCGACGCCCTGCGCCTGGTGCCGTTCGTCGTCGACGTCCACGACGAGCCCTCCTGGGGCCAGCTCCTCAAGGCGGTGCCCAAGGCCGGCGAGTACGCGCGCGGCTTCGGCATCCCGACCGGCGGCGGGGCGATCTACCACCCCGACTACTCGGTCGAGCCGGTGCGCCATCCGCTGACCGAGGTCTCGCTCGACGAGGAGGGCGCCGTCCGCCAGGCGCTCCTCTTCCCCGGCGAGACCGGGACGGTGGACGGGCCGGAGCCGCGGAGCGAGCGGGAGCGGCGGACCGCGGAGCCCGATTCCGCTCCTGCTTCCGATCGCGGCTCCGATCCCGAGCCGGTCAACTGATCGGCCGGCCGGGCGAGCGCGCATGAGGCTCTATGCGATCTCCGATCTCCACCTGCGCTACGAGGTCACGCGGCGGGCCCTGCAGTCGCTGCGGCCGCATCCCGGCGACTGGCTGATCCTCGCCGGCGACGTCGGCGAGACCGAGCAGCACCTGCGCTTCGCGCTCGCCATCCTGGAGCGCCGCTTCGCGCAGCTCCTCTGGGTGCCGGGGAACCACGACCTCTGGACCCTGCCGCCCCACCCCGGAGAGCCGCGCGGCGTCGAGAAGTACGAGCGGCAGGTGGCGATCTGCCGCGAGTTCGGCGTCCTCACCCCGGAGGACCCCTACCCCGAGTGGACGGGCGAGGGACCGCGCGCCATCCTGGCGCCGCTCTTCCTCCTCTACGACTACAGCTTCCGGCCGGACGAGATCCCGGTCGAGGAGGCGGTCGAGTGGGCGGCGGAGGAGAACCTCCTCTGCTCGGACGAGGTGCTGCTCCATCCCGACCCCTTCCCCACCCGCCAGGCCTGGTGCGCGGCGCGCATCGCCGCCGCCGAGCCGCGCCTCGCCGCCGCCGCCAAGCGGGCGCCGCTCGTCCTCATCAACCACTTCCCGCTCCGCCACGACCTCGCCGTCCTGCCGCGCATCCCGCGCTTCTCGATCTGGTGCGGCACGCGGGCCACCGAGGACTGGCACCGCCGCTACCGCGCCCTCGCGGTCGTCTACGGTCACCTCCACATCCGCCGCACCACGCACCGCGACGGCGTGCGCTTCGAGGAGGTCTCGCTGGGCTATCCCAAGGACTGGGACGAGAGCCGCGGCATCGAGCCCTACCTGAGAGAGATCCTCCCTGGACCCATCGCCTCCTGGGCGTAATTCTCCCTGACGGCGAGACGTTCCAACCCGACCTCAGCGCAGTTCATCGTGAGGACAGAAATAAACGCCTGGCACCTTAAAGGGCTCGAAAAGTCTCCAGCGAGCTCAAGCAGTCATCAAGGAGCGGCCAAACATGGGTACCTGGCACCTGAAGGAATCAGCGTGATGGGAGCCCGAAGCCGGCCGGCAGCGGCAGCACGCCCTTGTGGACGACGGGGATGCGCACGCCTCCGGTCGCCGGCAGGAGGACCACGAACTCGGCGTCCACCTCGTAGACCAGATTCCCGCCGCGCAGGAGATCGCCCAGCACGCTCCCCAGGTCCCGGAAGCGCAGGGTGACGGGGAGGGACACCGCCGTCTCGGCGCGCGCGGCGAGATCGATGCGCTCGCGCTTCGTCCCCGCGAGGAGCGGCCGCCCGTCGACCGACAGGCGGTAGTCGATCGCCCCCAGCGGCAGGCTGACCCGGTTCGGGTTCGTCACCTGGAAGTCGAGAGTGATCTCGGCCGCCTCCCGCGTGGCGCCGGTCAAGGTGGCGGCCTCGAAGCGGATGGTCGGCTTCTCGAGGAGGCGCGACGCCAGGCTCGCGCACCCGGCGAGGGCCAAGGGCACGAGGAGGCGAGCGATCCAGGCAGCCGGGCGGCCGCGCATCGGAGACCGTTCTGGCTCTACCCCTCGCATTTCAGGCTCCGCCACACGAACCCGCGCCGCTTGCCGCGCCTCGGCGGCAGGTGCTCGAAGCCGGCGGCGCGGAAGCGCGCCTCCCACCAGGACCAGGACTCGAGGGTCCTGCGGTGCGGGTCGGGGCAGCAGGCGCCGCGCACGCTGGAGTGGAAATGGAGGTGGCGGGTCGCCAGCGCGAGGCGCGGCAGGAACGCCGCGAGCTCCTCCGGTGACAGATAGATGAGCGAGTTGGAGTAGGTGAGGTCGAACACCCGGCGGCGCCCGATCCAGCGCTCGACCTCGGTCGTCATCGAGGCGAGCCGGACCCGGCGCCGGTAACGGCGAGGGATCCTCCCGTAGGCCCACGGGCTCACCTCGCAGCCCCAGGGTTGGAGACCGAGCCGGCGATCGAGATAGCGCAGCACCTGGCCGGTCGCCGCGCCGAGGACCCAGAGGCTGCGGATCGCCGACCGCGGCTGCTCGCGGACCCAGGCGACGCAGTCCTCGGGATGGGTGTAGAGCAGCCACGTCCGCCAATAGGGTTGGCCCGACCCGGCATAGTTGCGGAAGTAGCTCTCGTCCATCTCCACGGCTGGCGGCGCTCACGCTAGCAGAAATCCGGCGCGGCCGGGACGGGCGCCCGCCTCGACCCGGCCGCGCCCACCGCCTAGCCGGCGGTGGCGAGCTTCTGGAGGTGCGCGTCGGCCTGCTCGGCCGGGATCTCCTTGACCGCCACGATCTCGGTCTTGTTGGCGCCCTGGACGACGATCTTGGGCAGGAACGAGCCCGGGAAGCTGGCGTGGACGGTGTAGGGCGTCGTGCCCTTGCCGAGCGGACCCGTCCAGCCCATGACGTCGATCTTCAGGCCGCCCACGAAGTGGGGGTCGCGCACCAGGGTGATGCCGGTCGTGTAGTTCGGCGCGTTGCCCTTCACCTCGACGAGGAAGAAGCCGGGGCCGCCGACCCCCGTCCAGACGTAGGTGGCGGTGGCGGTGTCGAACGGCTCGGGACCGTAGAAACCCATGGAAGTCTCCTTGTTTCGTCGCGGCCGTGAGGCCGAGGTTCAGCCGCGGCCGACCCCGCGGATCGGCCCGCCTCGCGGGGGGACGCGTGCCCCGGTCGCTGGCGTTGGCTGTCCCGGCGATAGAGCAACCGCCATGCCAAAGGGTCCAGGCCATGGATGCCGAGGCGCAGGAGCGCCTGCGCGCTATGTCCCTCTATGTCGCCGGCTGTCGCGCGGCTATGTCGGACGATGAGCGCGGCGCGAGCGATCGTCGAGATCGGGCGCTCGGCGGCGGCGGAGCCCGCCGGCGCGCGGATCTCGCCGTCCGCACCATGCTTCTTGACAGTGCCCGGGCCGGCGCCTATGCTCGCCGCGTTTCGAGAGACGATCATGAGACCCCGCACGCTCCCGCCGACGACCGCCGAGACCTCCATGGCGATGCCTATGCCTATGCCTATGCTGATGCCCGGCCCGGGCATCGGCGTCTCGCGCGCGGGAGAGGTCCTGTCCGGTCCGCTCGACTAGCACCCCCGTCTCCCCGTTCGCCGCGCCGCCGCCGCCCGGGCCCTCCGCCGGTGGCACCGCCGTCTCTTGTCGTCCAACCGTTCGCGAACGGGAGAGCCCTATGACCGTAATCTCCAAGCGCGTCATCTCCAAGCGCACCGCGCTCGAAGGATCGTCCACCGGCCCGCAGGCGGGAGAGCTCGCCGGCCTCCACGACTCGACGCAGGCCCTGATCGGCGACCGCGGCAGCCCGGCCGCAACCGTCCGCCCCGCCACCCTTCTCGCCGGCGTCCGGCCGCTGCCCGGCGACCCCTACCGAGCCTCCTCGATCCCCATCTACCAGACCGCGACCTTCGCCCAGGAGTCGGCGCTGGACGCCGGCCCGTACGACTACACGCGGAGCGGCAATCCCACCCGCGAGGCCCTCGAGCGGCAGGTGGCGGCGCTCGAGGGGGCGGGGACCGCCCTCGCCTACGCGAGCGGGCTCGCGGCGCTCGCCGCGGTCGCCCGGCTCGCCCAGGGCGGCGAGATCCTCGCCGGCGACGACCTCTACGGCGGCACCTACCGGCTGCTCTCCTCCGTCCTCGCCGGCAGCGGCATCGCCGTCCGCTACGTCGACGCGAGCGACCTCGCGGCGGTCGAGGCGGCGCTCGGCGGCGCCACCCGCCTCCTCATGGTCGAGACCCCCTCCAACCCGTTCCTCCGCATCGCCGACCTCGCGGCGCTCGGCCGCCTCGCCCGCGCCCGCGGCGCCCTCCTCGCGGTCGACGGCTCGCTCGCCACCCCGCTCCGCCAGCGGCCGCTCCCGCTCGGCGCCGACCTCGTCGTCCACTCCGCCACCAAGGGGCTCTGCGGCCACGCGGACACCACGGCGGGGATCGTCGCCGTGCGCGACCCGGCCCTCGCCGCCGACCTCGCCTTCCGCCGCAACGCCGAGGGCACGGCGCTGGCGCCCTTCGAAGCCTGGCTCCTCCTGCGCGGGATGAAGACGCTCGCCGTGCGGCTCGACCGCCAAGAGGCCAACGCCCGTCGCGTCGCCGCCTTCCTCGCCGGGCATCCAGGCGTCCGCAAGGTCCACTTCCCCGGCCTCCCGGAACATCCCGGAGCGGCTCTCCACGCCGCGCAGTCCGCCGGCCCGGGGACGCTGGTGAGCTTCGAGACCGGCTCGGCGGAGCGCTCGGCGCGGATCGTCTCCGCCCTCCAGCTCTTCGCCATCGCGGTCTCCTTCGGCGGCGTCGGCTCGACCGCGAGCCTCCCCTGCCGCATGTCCCACGCCAGCATCCCCGAG
>DATBQN010000146.1:0-6642 GCA_036560825.1 Thermoanaerobaculia bacterium | reverse complement strand
CGCCTACGGCGACAACGCCAAGCTGGCGCAGGTGAACCTGACCTACGACGACGCCCCGAACAACATCCACGTGGTCGACAGCTTCGTCTTCAACAAGGAGAACAACGCGCCGCGGACCTGGCGGGTGCGCGGCGTCGCGGGAGGCCCCCGGCGCTACACTGCCGAGGTCCTCTACTTCACGGCCGCCGGCGTGCCCGTCACCGTGAGCCTCGGCGCGCGCGAGGCCGAGGTGCTGGTGATCCCGCCGCCGCCGCCCGCTCCACCGCTGGCCCCACCGGCGCCGGCGGCCGCGTCGCCGAGCCCGAGCTGAGCCGGTCGGAGGGAACGCCGTGCTCGACCTCAATGTGCCGGTGCGCAACGTGGCGGGCGTCGACCTCGCCGCCGACGCCGCCGAGCCGCGCGCCTTCTACGTCCTGCCGCCGCCGCCGCGGGTGGCGGTGGACGGCGGCGCGGCGCAGGTCGAGCTGCTGCGCTTCGTGCGCAACGGCACGCTCACCGGCGGCCACCTGCGCCTGGCGGTCGAGCTCGCCCATCCGCCGGCGGCGCTCGCCGCCGCCGCGGACGCCCTCGCCGCGGAGCGCCACGGCGAAGCGGTCGAGCTGCGGCCGCTGCCGGTCGAGGCCGCCGAGGCCGAGGTGCTCTTCGTCGGCCGCGAGACGACGGCCGACGGCGGCCTCTCGGGGCTGACGCGCCGCGGCTTCGGCCGCACCGTGGCCGGCTTCGCGGCGCCCTACGCCGCCGCCTTCGCGATCGAGCTCGAGCCGGACGGCGTGCGCCTGATCGAGGCGGCGCTGCGCTCCGGCGGAGCGCCGGTCGGGGTGATCTACCGGCTGCGGGTCGAGGGTCTGTGGCCGGCGCTCCGCGTGGTGGCGCGGGTGGACTGGGGGCGGGTCTACGACCAGCTCTCGAGCGAGCTCAAGGAGGGGTCGCTGTTCAGCGTCGACGACGTGCAGAAGCTCGCCGAGCGGCTGGTCGAGAGCCGGGTCATCCAGATCCAGGTGGTGCAGGGGTTGGCGCCGGAGGACGGCAAGCCCGATCCCGCGCTGAGCGCCGCGCCGGCCCTCGCCTGGATCCAGCGCGAGCTGGTCGAGCGCTTCTGCGAGCCGGTGATGCCGCTCGACCGCGAGCCGGCGCACGCCTCGCTCGGCACCGTCGGCGAGATCTTCGGCGTCGGCGCGAGCTTCGCGGCGAAGAAGCTCACCCAGATCGAGCGGGCGACGGCCGAGACCGACTTCCAGCAGAGCCTCGTGGTGGGGCGGACGCTGACCTCGGAGTCCCACCTGGCCGACCTCCTGGCCGGCGAGTCCGGAGCCGCGGGCGCCGGAGGCATCGACGCTCACATCGCCGACGCCGGGCTCGATCACCCGTTCTTCGCCCGCTTCGCCCTCGACGTCGGGGTGGCGCAGCCGTTTGCGGGCGTGGGAGTCAAGGAAGTGGTGGCGAGCGTCGTCTACGGCTCGGCGCGCGACGCCCTCGATCTCACCGCGGCTCATCCCGCCGGCCACTTCGAGAGCTGGACCGACGCCTCGCCCGACCGCACCTGGACGCTGCAGCCCGACGTCACCTTCGCCGACGACGCGCCGCTCGACCCCGGCCAGCGCGTCACCCTGCCTCCCCTCTCCGGGCAGGGGCGGGCGCTCACCCTCGACCTCGAGCGGCTGCTCGGTCTCGCCCGCTTCGACATCGAGGGGACGGCGGACCCGCGCGTGATGCTCACCCGCGCGGCGCTCACGGCGCGGCGCGGCGACGAGCCGCGCGCCGAGCGCGAGGTGGTGCTGACGCCCGCGGCGCCCCGCCAGACGGTCTGGTTCCGCGACTTCCAGCCCGGCGACCGCGTCGAGGCGGCGACCCGCCACCTGCTGGCCGACGGGCGGAGCGTCGACTCGCCGCCGATGGCCGTCGACTCGCGGGTCGTCCGCCTGCCGCCTCCCTTCCCCGGCTCGCTCACCGTCCAGCTCTACGCCGACGACGACTGGACCGATCTCGAGACCGTCGTCGTGGCGCTCCAGAAGCAGGCCGACGGTCCGAGCGGCACCTTCCGCTTCGACGGCCCGGGCAAGGCCGCCGCGATCAGCCTCGACATGCCGGACCCCACCGACCACACCTTCCGCTACAAGGTGGCGCGCACCTGGTCGAGCGGCGCGGTCGAGGAGGACGACTGGGTGACGACCGACCTGCCGGTGGTGCTGGTGGGGAGGACGGCGGCGAACAAGCTGATCGTCGACGTGACGCCGGTGGGGCCGGAGCTCCCCGAGGCGGGCATCCTGCTCATCGAGGTGGAGCTCTCCTACATCGACGCCGAGAACCAGGTGCGCGACGAGAAGACGGCGGTGCTCCGCGCCCGCGCCGACCGCTTCCGCTGGGAGGTGGCGATCCACGACCCCCAGCGCCGCGCCTACCAGTACCGCACCACCGTCCACCGCACCTCGGGCGCCACCCAGGTCGGCCCCTGGACCACCGCCACCGACCGCATCCTCGTCATCCCGATCACCAAGGGCTGAGGGAGGAGGAGATCCCCATGTTGAGCCTCATGGACCCCGTCGAGATCGAGGACCTCGTCGTCTTCCGCGACGACGGGGACTCGCGGAAGTTCTACCTGCTGCCCGATCGCCCGGTGATCCCCCTGGACGACCAGGGGGTGCCGGAGTTCCTCTTCATCAAGTACATCAAGGACCTCGACTCGACGCCCGACAGCGCCGACGCCGGCGGCGGCTGGGTGCAGTTCCGCTCCACGCTCACCATCGACCCGGCGCGGGAGCAGAAGGTCAAGGACGCCCTCCACACCCGCCTCGAGGAGGAGAAGGCGGCCGGCAAGCAACCCTTCGGCAACGCCATCGACTCGACCGACCCGCTCCTCGCGGCGCCGCTGTGGAGCGACGGCAAGGTCTCGCTCGCCACCTTCAAGGCGACCGACACCGGCCTCGTGCGCCATGCGACCGACACCGTGCCGGCCGACCTGGCGGGCGATCTCGGCGCCTCGCTCGCCCTCGAGCTCGATCCTGACGGGGCGGAGATCTTCTGGAGCGCCTTCCAGGGCACCACCGAGCAGCAGCTCCCCATCCTCGTCACCTACCAGCTCACCTACAAGGCGCGCGTCTCGGCGAAGATGGAGATCCACGCCAGCCGCGACGTCATCCACCAGGAGATCTGGAAGTGGGCCGAGCCCTACCGCCTGCTGCGCGCGCCGTTCGTGCGCTACGTGAAGGTGCCGTACCAGGGGACCTTCGAGAAGTCGAGCCTGGCCTCGCTCCGCGCCTCGTTCGCCGAGCCCATCGTCCCCATGATCCTGCGGCCGCAGCTCGGCGAGGTGATCCACAAGACGATCGTCGACAACAAGATCACCGTGCGCATCGAGACCGACCAGGCGGGGAGCGGCGATGCCGCGGACAAGGTCCGCGACCTCATGTTCAAGGTCGCCACCGAGGTGCTCTCCGACCGCCTCATCCCCGCCCTCTTCGGCGACGGCTCGACGCAGCCCGGCGCCGACAGCGCGGGCGACGCCACCGCCGGCAAGCAGCTCCTCCAGGTGCCGGAGGACGGCGGCGACGGCACCGCGAGCTTCGACCTCACCCTCGACGAGCAGTCGACCCTCGAGCGCCCGGTCAACCCCAACGGCCCGGTGCAGATCCTCATCGCCAGCCCGCAGGCGCTCGCCAGCTGTTTCCGCGAGCTCCGCCTGTCGGACGGCTTCTTCACCGCCATGAAGGTCACCGCCTCGACCGCCGGCGTCAACTTCGAGCGCGACGGGCTCGATTCCATCCACGTCTTCTTCCGCTACGAGCAGCAGGACGAGGCGAGCCCCGACAAGCCCTGGGTGCGGCGCAGCCAGGACGGCATGCTGCGCAGCGAGAAGGACGCCCTCTACTGGCGCTTCGACACCGCGCGCGACGCCGGCGGCGGCCACAAGCGGGGCTACGAGTTCCGCATGGACGTCTTCTACCGCGAGGGGCCGCCCAGCTCGACCACCTGGATGCCGCGCTCCGACCGCATGCTCACCATCACCCCTCACGCCATGGGGGCGCTGCGCGTCGAGCTCGTCTTGACGGCCGGCAAGGATCGCGTCGCCTCGGCGCGGGTGGCGCTCAAGCACCTCAGCCAGCAGCCGGGCGCCGCGCCGTTCCAGGCCGCCCTCGAGCTCACCCCCGACGCCAACAAGCGCACCTGGTTCCAGTACACCGGCGAGCTCACCGACTCCGACCTCACCCAGCCCGAGTACACCTACCAGGTGCGCTACCGCGTCGCCGACGGCGAGATCGTCATGCCGGAGGTTCGCAGCACCGCCCAGAGCCTGGAGATCCCGAGCCCGTTCAAGAAGGTCATCAGCTTCATCCTCCGCCCGCAGGGCTCGTTTGACGGCGTCGCCAACATCAGCGGCGACGTCGTCTACGAGGACGCCGCGCACCAGTACCTGGTGCGCCGCAGCTTCGCGCTCGGCCGGCTCACCGACTCCTACACCTTCGAGGTGCCGATCCTCGAGGGCGGCCCGGAGGCGGCGCGCTGGACGGCGCGGCTCAACCGCGCGGACGGCTCGGGCCTCGACCTGGCGCCCGGCCAGGGCGCGCCGGGGACCGTCTGGCTGGGGACGGAGATCGACTTCCTCTCCGTGCAGATCCTCCCCGACCTCATCGACTTCGACCACGACGTGCAGCTCGCGGTGGTCGAGCTCTCCTACCACGACCCCGGCAACGGCATCGCGGCGCAGCAGACGTTCACCTTCTCGAAGACCGCGCGGGCGCAGCAGCTCTGGAAGGTCGGCCGGCGCGACCACAACGCCGACAAGTACGACGTCGACATCCGCTACATCGCCTACGACCGCACGAAGAGCAGCGAGGTCCACCAGCGCCAGGTGCAGGACCAGGTCCTGCTCCTCGACCGCTCGGCCGGGACGGCGTAGAAAGGAACGCGCCATGACCGAGACCCTGGTCGCCCGCAATCTCACGCCGCTGCAGGAGGTCCGCTTCGTCGGGCCCCCGACGGCGACTCCCATCGCTCTCCATTTCTTCATCCTGCCGGTCTTCGCGGCGGCGGAGGACGCCAAGCTGCGCGCCGACGCGACGGCGGTCATCGCGGCGGACGACGGCGGCCGCTGGGCGGCCCTCGACGGCTGGCTGCGGGCTCCCGGCGAGGCGCGGGTGCAGTGCCGCCGGAGCGGCCTCACCGTGGCGCTCGACGCGCGGCCGGACGCCGCGGTCGGGCTGCTGTCCCCGGACGCGGTGCCCACCGAGGCGGCCTTCGTCTACGTGGCGGCCGACGCCTCCGCGAAGAGCCTGCCCCTCCGCGCCACGCTCGACCTCGCCCACCGGTCGCTCTGGCTCTCGCTGACCTTCGCGGACAGCGACGCCGGGCACGCGCTCTACGACGAGGTCGCCGCCGCGATGACCAACCCGGCCGCCAAGGCGGCGATCGAGCTCGCCTACTCCTGTCAGTACCGCGTGCACGTCGTCCACCGCCACTGGCCCCACATCTTCACGGTCGACGAGTCGGTCCTCCGCAACGCCGAGGTGATGCGCGCGCAGCAACCGGCTGCGCCGGCTTCGAAGCGTGCCCCGGAGACCCTCCGTATGCCGGTCCGCGAGGTCTGGCACGACCCGGGGCAGATCCTCATCGGCCATCTCCCCCCGACGACGACGCCCCCGCCGCCGCCCCCGCCAGAGATCGTCGAGACGACCTTCGCCCACACGCTCCGCATCGACCTCTTCCACGTCCGCGACGACGCCACGGTCTATCCCGACCTGCCGCGCCTGCAGCACCTCGGCTGGGGGCAGGTCCCCGGCCGCGAGGGGAAGACGCCGCTCTACTTCCGCGACTCTCCGAAGGTCGACGCCTTCTTCTACCTGCCGAGCCACTTCAAGCTCGGCTTCTACACCGACGGCGGCGCGACGCTGCCGCCGATGCGCGCCGAGCTGTACGCGGGAGACGGGGGCGAGGAGCGGGTGAAGGTGACGCTCGTCGCCCTCCCCGACATCGCCGACGACGAGCGGGACGCCCTGCGCGCCTATCTCCGCGACGTCGTCCTCCAGCGCCTCGCGCCCTTCGTCGGGCTGACCCCGGCGGGAGGCCTGCGCGCCACCTTCGCCTCCGATTTCGCGGCTGGCGGACCGGGCGCCTCGCAGGTGCTTCCCGCCAGCATCCGCTTCGGCGCCGCCGACGTCCTCCCCGACAAGCGCCTGGTGCTCTCGTTCGACATGCCGGCGATGGACTACGCGATCTTCTGCGAGCTCCTCCGCCGCGGCCTCTCCGGGCAGGTGCTCCTGGAGGACGAGGGCGTCCACGCCGGTATCCCCGTCGTCCTCAGCCTGGACGACGTGACGACCAACGCCCTGGGGCTCTCCCACCAGGGGATGGAGGCGGGCGGGACGCCCTCGCTCAAGATCGACAACCTGCTCGACCTGCCGCTCGTCCTCGCCGCGCTCCGCGTCAGCCTGCTCGACGAGGGCCGGCTCGCGGGGATGGTCTTCGACGTCGAGGAGCAGACCCTGCTGACCGCCCAGCGCTTCGAGGCGAAGGCGGGGACGAGCGCCCCGCTCGCCCCCAAGCGGATCTCGAGCTGGGACGAGACGGTCATCACGCCGCCCTCCCTCCGCGTCGACGGCGGCACCGTCGACGACTGGCTCGACCGCGTGCATCGCGACCCCTCGCTCC
>DATBQN010000145.1:0-5611 GCA_036560825.1 Thermoanaerobaculia bacterium | reverse complement strand
GTAGAAGAGGTCGGCGGGTCCGCCGATGCGGAAGGTGGTGTAGGGGGCGAGCGGCTCGCGCTTGCGCAGGCGCGCGCTTCCGGGGCCGAGCGCGGCTCGCAGCGCGTCGTAGGCCGGCGAGCCCGCCGGGCGCGCCGGGACCATCGGAATGGCCGGCGGGTTGCCGCTCATTGCGGGAGCCGGTCGATCTCCTGGATGCGCCGCAGGTGCCGCCCCCCCTCGAAGGGGGTGTCGAGCCAGATGCGCACGACGTCGAGGGCGGTCTCCTCGGACATCATGCGCTCGCCGAGCGAGATCACATTGGCGTCGTTGTGCTGGCGACCCAGGCGCGCCGACTCGGCGTTCCAGCACAGGGCGCAGCGCACCCCGCGCACGCGGTTGGCGACCATCGCCTCGCCGTTGCCCGAGCCGCCGAGGACGATGCCGCGCTCGACCTCGCCCGCCGCCACCGCCGCCGCCACCGGGTGGATGAAGAGCGGGTAGTCGACCGGCTCCTCCGAGCCGGTGCCGAAGTCGCGCACCTCGTGCCCGGCGGCGGCGAGGAACCGTTTGATCGCCTCTTTGTAGCGGAAGCCCGCGTGGTCCGATCCGATGCCGATCTTCATGTGCCTCCTCCTGCCGAGCTACATGTACCCCAGGCTGTGGAGCAGCTTCTCGGTCTCGGGGTCCATCCGCCGCTCGCCCTGGCAGGCGGCGCTCGCCGGCTCGGTCGCCACGTCGAAGCGCGGCGCGCGGTCCCAGCGCGAGAGGGCGCGCTCGAGGCGCTCGAGGTCGCGCGGGTGCTCCGCCGCCGCGTTCCTCGTCTCGCCTGGGTCGCGCTCGAGGTCGTAGAGCACGAAGCGCACGCCGTCTCCCCCCGTCCAGCGCTGGTCGGGGAGCATCTGGGCATAGATCAGCTTGAAGCGGCGGTCGCGGACGATCTTCATCCAGTGGTCGTCGAGCTCGTAGCCGGCCTCGGAGAAGGCGAGCCCGGGATGCGGCGGCACGGGCTCGGCCGAGGTCGATGCCGGCACCGCGTCGGGCATCGCCTCGGCGAGGGGCGGCAGGCCGCGGAGCCGCCGCGCCAGCGAGCGCCCCTGCTTCCAGCGGCCGCCGGCGAGCCTCGCCCCGGCGGCCTGGAGGAAGGTGGGGGCGAGGTCGATGAGCTCGACCGGGTCGCGGTCGACGCGGGGCTTGACGACGCCCGGATAGTGCACGATGAGCGGCACCCGCAGGCAGGTCTGGAAGCCGAAGCGGCCGTGGTCGAAGAAGTAGTGGTGGTCGCCGAGCGACTCGCCGTGGTCGGCGGTGAGCACGGTGAGGGTCTTCCCCATCAGCCCCTTGGCGCGGAGCGCCGCCAGCAGCTTGCCGATCTCGGCGTCGGTGTAGGCGATCTCGGCGTCGTAGCGGGCGACGTAGAAGGCGAGGTCGTCGTGGCCGTCGACCACCTGGCCTTCGCCCATCCCCATCATCTCCTGCCGCGCCTTGCCGCGGGCGACGGGGATCCTCACCGAGCGGTCGAAGAAGGGGTCGCCCTGGAAGCGGTCGCGGAAGGGCTTCGGCGGGCTGTAGGGCCAGTGGGGGTCGATGTAGTGCACCCAGAGGAAGAACGGTCTCCGGCGGTCGATGCGCTCCGCCAGCCCGGCCGCCAGGCGGGTCACCGCCTCGGCGCGGTTGGGATCGGCGCCGTCGGCGCCGTGCGGGAGCTTCCAGGTCTGCACGAAGGAATCGAAGCCCTGGTCGAAGTAGAAGTCGCTCCCCAGGGCGCCGTTCGAGACCACGGCGTAGGTCCCGTAGCCCCGGCGCTGGAGCGCCTCGGCGAGGGTCTCGAAGCGGCAGGGGAGGGGGATGCCCACCTTGCGCACGATGCCGTTGTCCTTGGCGTAGCTCGAGGTGAACATCGAGGCGAAGGAGGGGGTCGTCTTCGGCCACTGCGACGACGCCTGGTCGAAGCGCGCGCCCTCGGCGGCGAGGCGATCGATCGCCGGCGAGGTCTGGCGCGGGTAGCCGTAGGACGACAGGTGGTCGGCGCGCAGGGTGTCGACGGTGATGAAGAGGATGTTGGTGCCGGCGGGGAGCTCCCGCGCCGGCGGTGTCGCGCGCCGGCAGGCGAGGAGCCCGAGCGCGAGCGCCAGCGACAGGAAGAGATGCCTCGTTCTCACGCCGGCGTATTAGACCACGATCGTCCTATCCGGCCCGCTGCCGCCTGACCTCGAACAGCACCACCGCCGCGGCGACCGCCGCGTTGAGCGATTCGACGCCGGCCGCCATGGGGATCGTCAGCCGGAGGGCGGCGCGCTCCAGCAGGCCGCTCGACAGGCCGGGACCCTCGGCGCCCACGATGAGGACGAGCGCGCCGTCGCGCAGGCCGGCCCGGTAGAGGTCCTCGCCCGCCCGCGGCACCAGGGCCGCCCAGCGCGGCAGGAGCGGCGCGAGATGCGCCGCGAGCGCCGCCGGCTCGACCTCCGTCGCCACCGCCAATCGCAGCAGGCTCCCCGCCGAGCCGCGGAGGGCCCGCGGATGATTGGGGTGCACGGTGCCCGGCGAGAGCGCCAGCCCGGCCGCCCCGACGGCCTCCGCCACCCGCGCGATGGCGCCCAGGTTCCCGGGGTCCTGGATGCCTTCGGCGAAGAGGTAGATCCCGCCGTCGACGAGCGGCAGCGCCGCCGCGCCGTGCCGCGGCAGCCGCGCCACGGCGAGGACGCCGCGCGGCGAGTCGGCGTCGGCGAGCTCGTCGAGGAGCCGCGCCTCGACCTCGGTCGCCGGCGCCGGGAGAGCGCGCGCCAGCGCGCGTCCGGCGGTCCCGGCGAGGAACTCCGGCGTCGCCAGCACGGCCTCCAGCGCGAGCCCCGCGGCGAGCGCTTCGCCGATCAGATGCGGGCCCTCGAGGAGCGCGCGCTCGCCTTTACTTCGCCGGAGGCGCCGCATATCCTTGAGCGTCTTATTCTGCCGGCTCGCGATCATGATCACGGATCTTAAAGACTTCTGGCAGCGCCTCCAAACCGGCGTCGAGGTGGCGGTGGCGGGCCCTTCCTCCGACCGCCTGCTCGGCGTGCGCGACGGCCTGCTGCGCTACTTTCACGACGGCCTCGACCGCGCCGTCTCGGTCGTCGTCGTGCCGCAGCCGATCGAGGAGCCCGCCGTCGGCCTGCCGGTCTCCGACGAGGAGGTGCTCGAGCTCTGCCGCGCGCGCGCCCTCCAGCTGGAGAGCTCGCTCGGCCAGATCTATCACTTCTACATCGCCACCGAAGCCGGCGTCCACACCGTCGAGCTCGGCGGCCGCAGCCGCTATTTCGTGCGCTATTGGACCGTTGTGCGCGGGCTCCTCGGCGAGGCCTGGGGCTCCTCCGGCTCGCTGCAGCTCCCCGAGCGCATCGTCGAGGGCCTCTCGCACGACCAGATCCCGCTCTCGATGCCCGGCACCCTGCGCAGCGGCGGCATGATCTCGTCGCTCACCGGCGGTCTCGAGACCCGCCGCAAGGCGGTCGCCGTCTCCACCCTCCACGCCCTCTCGACGCTCTTCTACGGCATCCTCGACAGCCGTCCCGTCCGCTGACACCATCCATAGACACGGTGGCGGGCCGGACGGCCATCTGTTAGCATTTCGCCCCGGTCGAACGGCGGACCCGCCCATTCCCCGTCGGCTCGAGTAGCGTGGCTGGTCGTCCCCCGCACAGTCAAGATGTCGGGCAGCGCCCGGGAAGCGATCGCAGAAACCCTGATGCCAGAGGTGTGACCATGAGCCAGCGAGATGCCCACCTGTTCACTTCGGAGTCGGTGACGGAGGGTCACCCGGACAAGGTGGCCGACCAGATCTCGGACGCGGTCCTCGACGAGGTCCTGCGCGCCGATCCCACCGGCCGCGTCGCCTGCGAGACCCTGGTCACCACCGGCATGGTGTTCCTCGCCGGCGAGATCAGCACCCGCGCCTACGTCGACTTCGCCGCCACCGCGCGGCGGACGATCGAGGAGATCGGCTACATCCGCGCCGACTACGGCTTCGACGCGAAGACCTGCGCCGTGGTGTCGGCGATCGATCCGCAGTCGCCCGACATCGCGCAGGGCGTCGACACCGGGGGAGCCGGCGACCAGGGGCTGATGTTCGGCTACGCCTGCCGCGAGACCCCCGAGCTGATGCCGCTCCCCATCACCCTCGCCCACCGCCTCACCCGCCGGCTCGCCGCGCTCCGCCACGGCGGCGAGATCCCCTGGCTGCGCCCCGACGGCAAGAGCCAGGTCACCGTCGAGTACGACGGCGCCCGGCCCGCCCGCGTCCATACCGTCGTCATCTCGACCCAGCACGATCCCGAGATCCCCCACGACCAGCTCGTCGCCGAGGTGATCGAGCACGTCATCCGCGCCGAGGTCCCCGCCGAGCTCCTCGACGCGCGGACGGTCTTCCACGTCAACCCGACCGGCCGCTTCGTCATCGGCGGGCCGCAGGGCGACTGCGGGCTGACCGGGCGGAAGATCATCGTCGACACCTACGGCGGCTCCGGCCGCCACGGCGGCGGCGCCTTCTCGGGGAAAGATCCCACCAAGGTCGACCGCTCCGCCTGCTACATGGCGCGGCACATCGCCAAGACCATGGTGGCCGCCGGTCTGGCCGAGCGCGTCGAGGTGCAGCTCGCCTACGCCATCGGGGTCGCCGAGCCGGTCTCGGTGCGCGTCGACACCTTCGGCTCCGGCCAGGTGCGGGAGGGCGAGATGGAGCGCCTCATCCGCGACCGCTTCCCGCTCTCGCCCAAGGGCATCATCGACTACCTCGAGCTGCGCCGGCCGATCTACAAGAAGACCGCCGCCTACGGCCACTTCGGCCGCGCCGAGCCCGAGTTCACCTGGGAGAGCACGCGGCGCGCCGAGGAGCTGCGCGAGGCCGCCGGCCTCGCCGCGGCGAGCCACGTCGCCGCCTCGACCGCCTAGACCTCCCGCCAACCTCTTCGAGACCACGGAGCCGCCATGACCGCCACCCGTACCACCGTCCCCGCCGACGTCGCCGACCTCGCGCTCGCCGGCGCCGGCCGCCTGCGCATCGAGTGGGCCGACCAGCACATGCCGGTGCTGGCGCTCATCCGCGAGCGCTTCGCCAAGGAGCAGCCCCTGAAGGGCGTGCGCCTCGCCGCCTGCCTCCACGTCACCAGCGAGACCGCTAACCTGATGCGCACGCTCAAGGCCGGCGGCGCCGAGGCGGTGCTCTGCGCCAGCAACCCGCTGTCGACCCAGGACGACGTCGCGGCGAGCCTCGCCGAGGACTACGGCATCTCGGTCTACGCGCGGAAGGGCGAGGACAACAAGACCTATTACGCTCACCTCGCGGCGGCGCTCGAGACCGAGCCCCACATCACCATGGACGACGGCGCCGACCTGGTGTCGCTCATCCACAAGGAGTGGACCGCCCTGCTGCCGAAGATCCGCGGCGGCACCGAGGAGACGACGACCGGGGTCATCCGGCTGCGCGCCATGGCCCGCGACGGGGCGTTGAAGCTCCCCATCGTGGCGGTCAACGAGTCCGACACCAAGCACCTCTTCGACAACCGCTACGGCACCGGGCAGAGCACCCTCGACGGCATCATCCGCTCGACCAACGTCCTGCTCGCCGGGCGCACCCTCGTCGTCGTCGGCTACGGCTGGT
>DATBQN010000144.1:0-2666 GCA_036560825.1 Thermoanaerobaculia bacterium | reverse complement strand
CGGCGCGGGTCGCGGGGTCGTAGTCGCGCGCGAAGTTGGGGATCGTCGTGTTCCAGTCGTGGACCCCGTGGAGGTCGACCCCGGCGGCGAAGAGGTCCGAGGCGCGAGCGAGGCCGAGCGCGGTCAGGTAGCCGCCGTAGGAGCCGCCCCAGAGGCCGATGCGGTCGGCGCGCACCTCCGGGCGTCCGCGCAGGTAGAGGCCAGCGCCCAAGACGTCGTTGAACTCGCTGGCGCCGCCGGCGCCGTAGTTGAGCGCCTCGCGGAAGCTCAGCCCGTAGCCGATGCCGCTACGATAGTTGACCGAGAGGACGACGAAGCCGCGGCTCGCCAGGTACTGATTGAAGCCGTAGGCGTGGTGGTAATACTTCATGTAGTGCCAGCCGAGGAGCATCTGCCGCTGCGAGCCGCCATGGAAGAAGACGACCGCCGGCCGCCGCTCGCCCGGCTTCAGATCGGGAGGCAGGAAGAGCTGGCCGTGGATGGAGAGCCCGTCGGCGGCGGCGAAGACGACCTGCTTGGGAACGACGAGATCCGCGGCCGGGAAGTCGGCCGGCAGGAGGCCGGGAGCGAGGTCGCGCGGTGAGGCGCCGCTCGCAGCGCCCTCACCGCTCTCGCCGCTCTCGATCATCGCCGGCAGGCCGGGGCGTCGCGCGTCGCCGCGCAGGAGCACGACCTTGCCGTCGCTCGTCCCGACGGGCGACCACTCGAGCCCGGCGCCGGAGGTGAGAGCGACCGGCGGACCGCCGGCGGCCGCCACCCGCCAGACATGGCGCCGGTCGGCGTCCTCCGGAGCCGCCTGACTCGCCTGGTTCGAGGAGAAGAGCACCTCGCGGCGCGAGTTCGCGAGGGCTGCGTTCTCCACCTCGAAGTCGCCCGGGGTGAGGAGGATCGCCTCGCCGCCCGCCGCGGTCAGCGAGTAGAGGTGGGTCCAACCGTCCTTCTCCCAGGGGAACACCAGCCGGCCGTCCGCGCTCCACAGGAGCTGGTCGGCGGCGTCGAGCGGCCGGAAGACGCTCCCCGTGCCCTCCCGAGCGCGGAACACCTCGCGGCCGCGGCCGGTCGCCGGGTCGGCGACGCGAATCGACCACGGGAACCCTGCCCGCTGCGGCACGAAGGGGATCGCCTTGGGGACGGTCGGCAGGCGCAGGAAAGCGAGGGCGCGGCCGTCGGGCGACCAGGCGGGCTCCATGTCCTGATCGACGGTCGGGTCGAGCCAGCGGAGGGTCTTCCCGGCCACGTCGTAGACGCCGACGAACGAGTGGTGCTCGCGCCGGCTGACGAAGGCGAGCCGCGCGCCGTCGGGCGACCAACGGAGGGTGTCCGCCTTGCCCCGCGCGTGGACGAGCTGCGCGGCGGTGCCCTTGTCGCCCTGCATGCCGGCCGGCGGGCCGGCCGTTGGGCCGGCCAGCGGCGCCGACCAGATCTGGCCGCCCTTGACGAACGCCACGCGATCCCCGCGCGGCGCCACCGCCGGCCCGCTCCCCTCCCCCAGCCGGCGCGGTGCGCCGCCCTCCCAGGAGACCGCCCACACCTCCTGCTTCGCCCCCGCCGGATCGCTCGTCGGGTTGGGGACCTCGCCCTCGCGGTTGGGCGCGCCGCCGCGCGTGTAGACGAGCGTCCGGGCGTCCGCCGACCAGGCGAGCTCGCCGATCTCCTGCCCATCGTCGGCCGAGTAGCGCGTGAGCGCCCGCGCCCGGTAGTCGGGCGGCGCCGCCACCCAGACGTTCCGCACCCCGCGAACCTCCGCCACCCAGGCGATCCTGCCGCCGGAAGGGGCCGCGGTGAGGCCGGAGACGAAGGGTGCGCTCATCACCTGCTCGAGGGTGAAGGCGGAGGCGGGCGGCGAGACCAAGCCGACCAGGGCGAGGCCCAGGAGGAGGGAGCGAACCTTGGGATTCATAGAGGCTCCTTGCGAATGAGCGGCGATTCTAGCAACGCGCTGCTTCTTGCTTTCCCTGGGACCGCCGGCGTCTCGCCGGCATCTTCTGCTCGATGCGAAACGATGAGCCGGCGGGACGCCGGCGGTCCCAGGCTTCCCATCTCGGCCGGCCTGGCCAGTGCAGGCGGAGCCACCCGCCGGTCGCTATGATCGTCTGCCTATGAGCGAGCTGATCTTCCTCGTCGAGGAGGCTGCTGAAGGCGGCTACGTGACGCGCGCCTTGGGAGAGGCGATCTTCACCCAGGCCGAAGATCTCGCCTCTCTCCACAAGAAGATCCGCGACGCCGTACGCTCTCACTTCGACGAGGGTACGGAGCCCTCGGTTCTCCGGCTGCACTTCGTTCGCGAAGAAGTCATCGCGCCGTGAGGCTGCCCCGCGGGTTGACGGCGGTCCCAGGCCCTCCGTCTCATCCCGCCTGCAGCGCCTGCCGGCATCTCCGCAGCGCCCGCTCGCGGTCCGGTAGCGGCAGATCGGCGAGCGCGGCGAGGGCCCGCTCGCGGCCGCCGCTCAGGGTGGCGAGCACTTCGCGGAACTGGTGGGCGGCCTTGTCCTTGTGCCCGAGGCGGAGGAGGCAGTCGGCCAGGAGGAGTCGCGCCTGGAAGAGCGCCGGCTCGAGATAGAGGGCGGCGCGGTAGGCGGCCGAGGCCTCTTCGGCGCGGCCGTTCAGGTCGTGGAGGAAACCCTCCAGGGCGTGGCCGGCGGGCTCGGCGGGGTCCTCGGCGAGAA
>DATBQN010000143.1:0-5440 GCA_036560825.1 Thermoanaerobaculia bacterium | reverse complement strand
GTCAAGCAGACCGTCGTCCGCGGCTACAGCGGCGCCCTCGCCCGCTGGCGCAGGCTGCTCAACCTCATGGCCCCCCTGGGCGGCTGGCCGGAGCTCCCCGACCCGGGAACGGCTCTGCGCTCCCGCTACGCCAGCCACCGGGCGGTCGACGATAATGCCGGGGGCGATGCGGACGGCATGGCGGTTTTCGCGGCGCTTCTGCGCGCCCTCTACAACCAGGGGGTCGAGCGCGGCGACCGCTACCTCGTGCTCGGCCTGGGGGAGGGCGATCCCCTGGGCGCGGCGCTCCGGCCCTACCGCAGCCTCCCTTACGCAAGCCAGCTCTACCTCGCCGCCTGGGAGGATGGCGAAGCGGCGGTCGCCGCCCTCGACGGCCGGGTCCCGGGGCCGGAGGTCGCGGTGCTCTGACCGGGGCGCGCCGGCTTTACGCCGCGACGCGCCCCTGCGTGCCGGCCACGAGGTCGGAGACGCGGTAGGTGGGGATCAGCAGCGCGCTGGTCAGCGCCATCCACGCCAGGGCGAGGGCCATGATGGGCAGGCTCAGGTTCCGCCAGTCCGCCCAGTCCGCGAGGGCGAGGACGGTGAGCAGGGCACAGACGCCCAGCGTCGCGAACGCGTACCAGCGCGGGAAGCCGCCGAAGCGGAGCGCGACCATGGCGACCGCCATGGTCATGACGATCACGATGGAGGGGGTGAGGACGTACGCCGTCTCGACCGAGAGCATGCCCGCGAGGCGCGCGCCGGCGGGGTTGGCGTAGGTGTACGCGAAGAGGATGGTGGCCGAGTTGAACAGCGCGCTCAACAGCCACACGCCGCCCCAGAGGGTGCCGACGCCGAAGGTAATGCTCGCCAGGCGGCCGGGCTCGCCCTCGGCGAGGCGCAGCCGGCCCGAGAGGCTGCCCATCCACCAGACGATCATGAGTCCCGCGACGATGCGCAGGAAGGTCATCCACTCCCACCGCATGCGCTCGCTCCGCAAGGCGTTGAGGAACGCCTCGTCGCTCGCCGCCGGGTGCGCCGCCGCGCCGAGCATGAGGGCGAGGTTGATCGTGAGCAGGATGGCGGCCCACAGGCCTTCCACCGCCCCGAGCTTCTCCCAGACGGTCCGGTTGTGCTCCACGCTCATCGGTTGTCCTCCTTGAGGATCAGGGCCCGCAGCGCGCGCCGCGCGCCCGGGTCGAGGGTGAGAAAGACGGCAGAGGGGACGAGGCACAGCGCGGCCAGCGCGCCGAGGAACGCCCCGGCGAAGGCGAAGGCGCCGGTGCCCAGGCAACGCCACGCGACGACGGTGGCGGCCGCGTAGGTGGCGCCGATGCTGAAGTAGCAGAGGGGCGCGAAGGAGGCGAGGGCCACCTCGGCGCTGCGCGTATCGCCTTCGCTGCCCGCGAGCACGATCTTGCCCGCCCGAATGGCGTGGACGTCGTGCCACCAGCCGCCGAACGCGGTGGCGCCGCCCACGAGGAGGATGACCGCGGCAAACCCCGTCCAGGTCGCCGCGGCGCGCGGATCGTGCAGCGCAAGGAGGAGGACGAAGGCCATCTTGGAGGCGTACACGAACCCGTGGTGCACGTAGTACCCGCCGATCCGCCAGCCGCTCGTGAAGTACCAGCGGCGTACGGCGTTCGTGCTGAGGCCGGGCATGAGGTAGCCGAAGGCGACGGGCACGCCGAGCACGAGGGCGACGACGCGCCAGTCGCCTCCCGCGACGGTGAGCCAGGCCCAGGCGAGGAGAGGGAAGCCGGCGATTGGGAAGACCCACGTCGAGAAGAACAGCAGAGGCCGCGCCATCCGGCTCACGCGGCGAGCCTCCGGGGGCGGAGCAACTGCGTGCCCGCGGCGCCGATCCACAGCAGCGCGACGTCGAGGAGCCCCACGCTCAGGTTATGCGGCCCGTACCAGTCCCAGAGCGCCAGCACCAGCCGCAGCAGCGCCGCCGTCAGGGTGCCGTAGGCGAAGGCGCGCGGGAAGGCGCGGTCCTGGAGCGCGACGATGGCGGTCGCCGCAAGCAGGACGAGGGTGATGCCGGGCGTGAGCACGTAGACCGACTCGATGGCGAGCACGCCGGCGAAGCGTGTGGCGGCCGCCTCGCCCGGCGCTGCCGCGAAGGTGACGGCCAGGGAATTGAAGAGGGCGCTCACCAGCCAGGTGGCGGCCCAGAGCATCCCGGCGCCCAGCGCCACCGCGGCATGGGCGGCGTGCTCGCGGCCCGCGCGGCGCAGCCGGCTCGCGAGGCTGGTGGTGAACCAGACGACGGCGAGCGCGCCGGCGAGGCGCAGAAGCGTGATGGTCTCCCACCGCCAGCGCTCGCGGGCGAGCAGGCGGGCGAACGAGGGGAGCGCCGGGTCGGCCGCGGCGCCGAGGAGGAGAAGCTCCTGCCCGCCGAGGAGGACGACGGCAAGCAGGCCGCTGGCACCGCCGAGTCTCTCGTGCCTCACAGCGCGGGCAGCGCCTCCACGAACTGGGCGTACCGGGCGAGCACCTCGTCGCCGGGGGCGTAGGCGCCGGTCCACTGGATGGTCTCCATCAGCTTGAGGTCGTCGATGGCGATGGACCACAGGAGAGCGGCGGCACGGACCGCGTCGCGGCGCCGCTTGAGGAACAGCACCGTCTGGGCGCGCGAGATCGCGCCGTCGGGCCGCAGCGTGAAGAGGATCGAGTACTCCAGCGGCCGGCGCACGCGGACGTCCACGATGCCGCCGCCGTGCTGCGTCACGGTGGCGTCCAGATCTTTGCCCGCGAGCCCCACCCAGGCGAGGCTCCGCCGGCGCGGCAGCCTGCCCGCGAAACGATGGGCGAGCCGCCACGGCGCGGCGAGGTCCAGCGCGGTGGTGAAGGCCGCGATGTCGTGGGAGGAGGCGAAATGCGCGACGTCGAAGAGGTTGGAGAAGATGACGTCCGCGTGCGCCTTCACCCGTTGCGGCGGCAACACGACGCGACGCGGCGCTCCGGCGTCGACGTCCGGCAGCGGGAAGGCGGGCTCCCCGCCGAGCCACACCCAGACGAAGCCCCACCGCTCCTCCACCGGATACTGGCGCAAATGGCGCTTGGGGGGAGACGGCTGGCCGGGCGCGGCGGCGCACGCGCCCGCGGCGTCCCAGCACCAGCCGTGGAACTCGCAGCGCAAGCCCTCCGGGGTGACGTGGCCGAGAGCCAGGTCGGAGCCGAGGTGGGGGCAGCGGTCGTTCGCCGCGTGGGCACGGCCCGCGGCGTCGCGATAGAGGACCAGGCGGCGCGGCCCCACCTGCACGGCGCGCACCTGGCTGCGCCGCAGGCGCCGGCTGCGGCCCAGCAGATACCAGCCCTGCTTCACCCGCGAGGCGTCGGCGAACGTCATGGGGGCGTCCCCGTCCACTCGGGGAGGCCTTCTAGCAGCTCGGCATACAGAGCGAAGGCCGAATCGCTGGCCACGAAGCCGGGGGTGAACTCGATGCCGTCGAGGATGCGGCGGTCGGCCCAGGTGGTGGCGACCATCATGGGGAGCGCCCGCGCGAGGCTGCGCCAGCGCGGCAGGAAGAAGAGGGTCTGTGCGGCGCATCCTCCTCCCGGCAGAGGCCGGCCCGCCCAGACGAGCTCGAAAGGCGTCGGCGCGCTGACCTGCACCCAGGCGAGGCTCGGGCCGAGGGTGGTGAAACGCCAGCGGGCGGTGCGGCCCGCCAGGCCGAGGAGGCGCCGCAGCCAGGTCGGGCCGAAGCGGGCGTGGATGTCGGCCGAGAGGCGGTGCGGCGGCTCGAGAGCGAGGGCGGGATCCTCCTCGAAGCGGAAGCGGTGCACGAGGCCGACATGAGAGAGGTCGAGGCCGTTGCCGAGCATGACGTGCGGGTGGCACGCGAGCCGCTGCGAGGGGAGGCGCAGGACGTGTGCGCGGTTCTCCGGTTGCGGGTCCGGGAGCTCGTACTGCGGCGGCCCATCGCCGGCCCAGATCCAGGCGAGGCCCCACTTCTCCCGCGCCTCGTAGACGTGGATGCGCCGCCGGCCGCCGCCAGCGGCCACCGCGCGCGCGCCGTCGGGTCCCCAGCACCAGCCGTGGAACGCGCACTGGAGGCCCCGTTCGACGACGCGCCCCTGGGCGAGGTCGGCACCGAGGTGCGGGCAGCGCCGGTCGAGCGCACGGAGCGCGCCCGCGAGGTCGCGGTAGAGCACGAGGTCGCGCTCGCCGATCCACACCCGCCGGACCTGCCCCCTGGCGATGCGGCCCGCGCGCGCGACGGGATACCAACCCTCGCAGACGGCAGCCGCGTTGGCGAAGCGCGCGAAGGCGCGGGGCGCCTTGTCGAAGGCGCGCTGGCTCGCCTTGAACGTGAGCTTCATGGCGCGGCCGCCGTGAGCCCCATCACCGAGTCGTCCCCGCGCAGCGAGCGCGCCACGAAGCCGGCGAGGAACCGCGTGTAGGAGGAGCCCTCGACGGCGCGCGACAGGTGAGGCCGCAGCAGCGCGCGCAGGCCGGGGAGGTGATAGCTCGGGACCTCCGGGAAGAGGTGGTGCTCGAGGTGGAGGTTCTCGTTGAGCAGGAGGAACGAGACGAGGCGGCCGCTGCGCACCGAGCGGCTCGCCAGGAGCGGCTCGTCGCCGGTCAAGGCATGCTGGGCCAGGGCGCGGACCGCGGAGAAGTACCCGACCGCCACGCCGGGGAGGAGCCAGGTCTGCAAAAGGACGGACAGAGGGATGAAAGCGAAGACGAGGCCCCACACGGACGCCATGCCGGCGTACTCGGCGGCGATGCGCCGGCGGTCCGCCGGCTCGGCGCGGCGCCAGGCGACGACGGGGATGAGCGGCATGTAGACGAGCGTCCCCAGGGTGAGCCGCATCCAGTGCATGGCCCACAACAGCCGCCGGTCCGACGTGTAGTTGCGATATTCGTCCGGATCGCCCGGTCCGCCGAGGTGCCAGTGGTGGCGCTCGTGCAGCACGCGGTAGGCGGTGGGCGCGTGGAGGAGCGGCACGCACAGCAGCACGTTGGCCAGATGGTTCGCGCCGGGCCGCCGGAAGAGGAGGTGGTGGTGGCCCTCGTGGGAAAGCAGATAGAACGCATTGAGCGCGACGGCAGAGAACGCGATGCCCCCCAGGCGCAGCACCCCGGCCAAGGGACCATGGAGAGTAAGACCGCGCAGGCCGAAGGCGATGCCCACGCCCCACAGGGCGGCGAAGAATGCGATCTCGCCGAGCCGGCGCGGCGCCCTCAGGCGCCGCAGCGGGGCGAGTGCCGGCCCGAGAGCCGCAGAAAGATCCTCACGCACCCGGCGCGCGGCCTCCACATGAGTCATCTCATGAGCCCCTCCGCACCTCTGGTCCAAGCCTGGCTTTACTTACTCTATCACCGGATGACGCCGCGCGCGCCGTGACGCCGCGATCTCGATGCAGGTTTTTGCAAAAAGGGGCGGGAAGAATGGTGAGCCGTCAGAGACTCGAACTCTGGACCCGCGGATTAAAAGTCCGCTGCTCT
>DATBQN010000142.1:0-2245 GCA_036560825.1 Thermoanaerobaculia bacterium | reverse complement strand
ACCTGGACCTGATCTCGTTGCGAAGGGGTTCGCGGAGCACCTGAGCCTCCTGGACTCATTCTGGCACATCCCCGTCAGCTCCGGCTTGACACCGTTCCCCCGCGGCCCTATTGTTCACATGTGAATGACTGAGCCCGAGCTCTCCACCCGACCCTCTCCGCGGCCCGATCAGCCGGCGCGGATCATGGCGCTCCTCATGCGGGCGGCGCGGGCCACCGAGCGCCGGCTCGACGAGGCGCTGGAGGCGGTCGAGCTGTCGACGCCCAAGTACAGCGCGCTCAAGCACCTCGCCCTGGCGGAGGAGCCGCTGGCGTTGTCGGAGCTGGCGGCGCGGCAGATCTGCGTGCGGTCGAACATCACGCAGCTCGTCGACCGGCTGGAGGCGGACGGGCTGGTGCGCCGGGTCGAGGACCCCAAGGACCGCCGCAGCGTGCGGGCGACCCTCACGCCGCTCGGCCGCGAGCGCCAGGCCGCCGGCGCCCGCTGCGTCCGCGACGTGCAGCGGGAGATGGCGGAGAGGCTCGCGGGGACGGACGGCGGAGCGCTCGAGCGCGCCCTGGAGCGGCTGGCCTAGTTTTTTTTGGCCCCAACGGTACAGATATGAAGAATGCGGTCCGCCGAGGGTGCGGAGGCGCCGGAACCTGGATGAATGAAGCTGGACCGAACGACGAGGGCTCTCGAGGAGACAGGATGAGGCACCCGCTAGTCCGCGGCCTGGGCGCCGCCGCCGTCGTCGCTTTCGCCGCCTTCGCAGCGCTCGCCTGCCACGGCAAGAGCGACCCGGCGCCCCCGCCGCCGACCCCCACGGTGGTCGTCACCCCCGTCCTCCAGCGGGACGTGCCGGTCTACGGCGAGTGGATCGGCACCACCGCCGGCAACGACAACGCCGAGATCCGGCCGAGGGTCGACGGCTACCTGCTGCGCCGCGCCTACGCCGAGGGGGCGCTGGTGGCGAAGGGCCAGCTCCTCTTCGAGATCGATCCGCGGCAGGTCCAGGCGCAGCTCGCGCAGGCGCAGGCGAACCTGGCGCAGGGCGAGGCGGCCCTCGCCAAGGCCGAGCGCGACATCGCCCGCTTCGAGCCGCTCGCCGCCCAGAAGGCGGTCTCCCAGCAGGAGCTCGACAACGCGCGCTCGGCCGAGCAGTCGGCGAAGGCGACGGTGGCCTCTCTCGCGGCCGCGGTCGCCCAGGCGCGCCTCAACCTCGCCTGGACGCGGGTGACCTCGCCGATCGCCGGCATCGCCGGCACCGCCACCCAGCAGGTGGGCAACCTGGTGAGCCCGACGACGGTGCTCACCACGGTCTCCCAGTGCGACCCCATCCGCGTCGTCTACCAGCTCGGCGAGCAGGAGTACCTCCACCTGCGCGAGCGGCTGCTGCGGAGCCCCGCGGGCGCCGGCAGTGGTGGGGAAGCCGGCGGCCTCGAGCTGGTGCTCGCCGACGGCACCGTCTACCCGCACCCGGGCCGGCTCCTCTTCGCCGACCGCCAGGTGGACCCGCGGACGGGCACCATCGCGACGGTCGGCGCCTTCCCCAATCCGGACAACCTGCTGCGCCCCGGCCAGTACGCCAAGGTCCGCGCGGTGATCGATTTCAAGCCGGGGGCGCTCCTCGTGCCGCAGCGCTCCGTCAACGAGCTGCAGGGCGGCTTCCAGGTGGCGGTCGTCGGCGGCGACGACAAGGCCCGCGTCCTCAGCGTCGTGCCCGGCGAGAAGGTGGGCCCGCTGCAGGTCGTCGACAACCCGCCGGGCCAGGCGCCGGAGAAGACCCTGAAAGCCGGCGACCGCGTCGTCGTCGAGGGGTTCTCGCGCGCCAAGGCGGGCTCGCTGGTGAAGCCGCAGGAGGCGAAGCCCGACGCGTCGCCCGCGGGCGCGCCGGCGGCTTCTGGAGCCGCCGTGCCGGCGGCCAAGAGCCGGTGACCCGATGGCACGCTTCTTCATCGACCGCCCGATCGTCGCCATCGTCATCGCGATCCTGACCGTGCTCCTCGGCCTGGTCGCCATGACCGGGCTGCCGATCGAGAAGTTCCCCGACATCGTCCCGCCCCTCATCCAGATCCAGACCACCTATCCGGGCGCCGACGCGCTCACCGTCGAGCAGTCGGTGGCGACGCCGCTCGAGCAGCAGATGAACGGCGCCGACGACATGCTCTACATGCAGTCGGTCAACGCCAACGACGGCTCGCTCAACCTGCGCGTCACCTTCGACGTCGGCACCGACCGCAACATCGACCAGGTCAACGCCCAG
>DATBQN010000141.1:0-7665 GCA_036560825.1 Thermoanaerobaculia bacterium | reverse complement strand
CCGCGCTCCTCGAGGAGGGCGAGGAGCGGGTGCCCCGCGGCGACGGCGCGCTCGGCGAGCACCAGCGCGTGGCCGGGCGGGAGCCCGCCGCGGACGACGTCCGCGAGCTCGGCCAGGTCGCCGCTCCCCCATCCGCGCATCCCCTCGCGCCGCGCCGCCTCGAGGAGGGCGGCGAGGCCGGCGCGGAGCTCGTCCGAGGGGCGGCGCTTCCGGCCCCCGCTCCGGCCGCCCTCGAGCGCCCAATCGGGCAGGCGGGCGACCGCCGCCGCGGCCGGGCCGTCCTCGGGGTCGGCGTCGAAGAGATGGAGGGCCTGGAGCAGGCGCGAGGCGGCGGCGCGCTCGCGCGGCGAGAGCGCGCGCTCCGCCGCGCCGGCGGGCAGCGGCAGCACCTCGCGCGCGTCGTCGATGAGCTGGGCCGCCGCCCCGCGGTCGGCGAGGACCGCGGTGTCGACGGCGAGGACGACCTTGGCGGGGACGAAGAGGGAGAAGGTCCGCAGGTCGTTGAGCAGCGGCGAGAGCGAGGGCGGCCGGCGGTGGGTCTCGATCGCGGGGCCGTCCGCGCCGGGGGCCGCGCCGGAGACCGCGGCGAGCGCTCCGGCGAGCCGCTCGCCGGCGGGCTCGGCGAGGACGAGATCCCCGTGGACGAGCCAGACCGGCTGCGGCTCGCCGCCCGCGGCGCCGCGCGCCGCGGCGGCGAGCAGAGCCTCGATCGGGTCGCGGCTCAGGAGGCCTCGGCCTCCGAGAGCAGGCCCTTCTCGGCCAGCTCCTGGCAGTCGATGCAGAAGCGGGCCCAGGGGACGGCCTGCAGGCGCTGGATGGCGATCGCCCGGCCGCAGTGGCTGCAGTGGCCGTAGGCCCCGTCGTCGATGCGCCGCAGCGCCTCCTCCACCTGGAGGAGGAGCTGGCGCTCGCTGTCGGAGAGCGAGAACATCAGCTCCCGGTTGTAGGAATTGTTGGCGCGGTCGACGATGTCCTCGGTCCCGTCGTCGGCCGATTCCTGACCGGCGCGCAGGTCCTGTTTGTACATGCTGAGGATCTCCTGCTTTTGCAGCAGCAACCGCTCGCGCAGGGCCTGGTATCCCTCGGCCGGCTTCGCCGCCACCGGCTTGACCTTTTGTGACTTGGCCACGCTTGCTGTCTCCTTTCCATGGACCTGCGAAAGAGGATCATTCAAGATCAAAGCCCGCGATGATAACTCATTCCCACCTCGATGGAGAGGGCGCGGTAGAGCTGCTCGTAAAGCACGAGACGTGCCAGTTCGTGGGACAGGGTGAGAGGCGACAGCGAGAGCACCTGGCGGGCGCCCGCCAGCACCTCCGGATCGAGCCCCAGGTCGGAACCGATGAGGAAGCCCACCGCGTGCGGCCACTCGCGGCGCAGGCGCGCCAGCTCGGCTGCCAGGGACATGGAAGTGGAGGCGCGGCCGGCGCCGTCGAGCGCGATCGTGAAGCAGGGCTCGGGGAGCGCGGCGAGGAGCGCCCGCCCCTCGTCCCGCCGCCGCGCCGGGTCGTCGGCGCCGTCCCTGGCGCGCACCGGCACGTCGCGCACCGGGACGATGCGCGCGATCCGCTTCCGGTAGTCGGCGCAGAGCTCCTCCCAGCTCGCGCGCCGGTGGCGGCCGGCCCAGGCGATCACCAGCTCGCGGCCCATGGTGAGGACGATGAGAAGAAGGACGAGGATCGGGCGCGGGCTCAGCCCGGCTCGCGGCCGGCCGGGGCGGTCTCCGCCTCGCGCAGGGGATCGGCGGCGATCTGGCCCTGCTCCTCGCCGCCCTCGGCCAGGTACTCCTCCCACTCGCGGTAGAAGGCGAGCGACTTGAAGTCGCGCATGCGGTCGAGGAAGACGACGCCGTTCAGGTGGTCGTGCTCGTGCTGGACGATGCGCGCCTCGAAGTCCTTGACCAGCACGTCGAGCGGCCGCCCCTCGCGGTCGAGGCCGCGCAGGCGGACGGCCGGATGCCGCGGCACGAGGCCGCGGAGGTCGGGGATCGAGAGGCACCCTTCCCAGTCTTCGACCATGTTGCCCGGCTGCGGGGTGAGCATGGGGTTGATCGCCACCCGGAGGGGGATCGCCTCCTCGCCGCCCCGCGCCTCCGAGCTGGCCTCGTAGACGAAGACCTGGAGGCCGACGCCGACCTGCGGCGCCGCGAGTCCGACGCCATGGGACTCGTGCATGGTTTCCACCATGTCGTCGATGAGCCCCTGGATCGCGGGCGATCCCACGTCATCGGGGGCGATGGGCCTGGCGGGAGCACGCAGGGCCGGGTGGCCCAGGCGGACGATCGGACGGACGGCCATGTGGAATTATACCGCGGGGAAGCGCCGGGGCTCGCGCCGGTTCCCACATGATGCTTGACAGCTACACTCCAAATCCGTAAACTTACACCCACTTGAACTTAACGCCCTGTTGTTGGTTCGCCCAACGGCAGGTACGATTACCGCAAAGGGGTTGGTCGCCAACCCCTTTTTTCATTCTTGGGCTCCAGAATGCCAGACGAACGCGTCGTCATCTTCATCGATGGAAGCAATCTGTATCATTGCGTGATCGACCAGTTTGGGCGAGCCGACATCGATTTCTCGAAACTGGCTCAGGTTCTGACCACCGGACGGCGCCTCGTGCGGACCTACTACTACAACGCGGTGGTCAGGCGCGAGGATGGAGAGGAGCGGTACAAGACGCAGCAGAGATTCTTCGACAATCTCCGCCGGGTCCCCTACCTCGACCTTCGGCTCGGCAGGCTGGAACGCAGGGGGAACGCGGTGGTCGAGAAGGGGATCGACGTCCGAGTCGCCACAGACATGCTGTGGCAGGCTCACAACAATGTCTACGACACGGCGGTCCTCGTCAGCGGCGATGCCGACTACGTGCCTGCGGTCGAAGCCGTCAAAGCGATCGGGAAGCACGTCGAGGTCGCCTTCGTGGAACGCGGACGATCGATGGACCTCCAGCAGACCGCGGATCGTTTCGTTCCCCTCGATGCGAACAGCATGGCAAGGTGCTGGATTCGCTGAGCGCAAGCAAATAGGACCCGTCGTACCCGCTCATCGTGTAGGACCTCGCATGCTATCGTTTCCGCCATGGGCGGCAGTCGCGGGACGACGGGGCGCCGGGAACGGCGCCGGCGATCGAAATGGCTCCGCGGCCTGCTGATCGGCACCGCGATCGGCGTCCCCGCCCTCGCCCACGTGCTGATCCAGCGCCGGGCCCGCCCGCCGCGGCCGCCGCGCTGGGGCCGCGGCCGCCGCTACGCCGGCCGCCACGGCGAGATCGCCTTCCAGGCCCTCGGCGACGCCGCGGGCCCGCGGCCCCCGATCGTCCTCCTCCATTCGCTGGGACCGGGCCACGACGTCGCCGAGTGGGAGGCGGCGGCCGACCTCCTCGCCGAGCGCCACGCCGTCTACGCCGTCGACCTGCCGGGATGGGGGCGCTCCGACGCGCCCGCCGCCTTCCGGCCGCGGGCCTTCGTGGAGGCGATCGAGGACTTCCTGGACGGCGTGGTGCGCGAGCCGGCGATCGTCGTCGCGGCGGGCCTCGCCGCCGCCTATGCGCTGGAGGTCGCGGCGCGGCGCCCCGACCTCGTCCGCGCCCTCGGCCTGGTGGGGCCGCAAGGGCTTGAGGCCGAGGCCGGCCGGCCGGGCTGGATGGGCTCGGCGGGCCGCGCCGGCGTGCGCCAGCTGGCCTCGCTGCCGCTCGTCGGCACCACCGCGCTCGACCTGGCGACGAGCCGCGCCGCCCTCGCCCATCACCTCCGCAGCGAGGTGTACGCGGCGCCGGAGCGGGTCGACGCGGCGCTCGTCGAGCACCACTACCGCGGCAGCCATCTGCCGCGGGCCCGCCGCGCCCTCGCCGCCTATCTCGCCGGCCGGCTGCGGCCGGCCGCGGCGGAGCTCGCGGCCGACGCCGCCGCGCTCGCCCAGCCGGTGTGGATCGCCTGGGGCCGCGAGGCGGCGCAGCCGCCGGTCGACTGCGCCGACCTCTGGCTCCAGCGCCTGCCGGGCGCCGCCCTCGACGTCTTCGAGGGCGCCGGCGGCCTGCCGCACGCCGAGAGCCCCGCCGCCTTCTGCCGCGCCCTCGAAGCCTTCCTCGACGGGCTGCCCGCCGATCCGCCCCGATAGGGACGATCGGGATCGCGCGGACCGCGAGTCGAATCCATCGAGCCGAATTCGTTCCGATAGAATGTGCCGCTCGCCCGCCGGCTTGCCGGGCCGAGCCCTCCCGCCATGACCTCCAACCGCTTCCCCGACGTCCCCGGCGGCTATCCCTTCCCCGCGCTCGAGCTCGAGGTGCTGGCGGAGTGGCGGCGGGGGGCGATCTTCGAGCGGAGCCTCGAGCGCCCGGCGCCGCGCGGGGAGTTCGTCTTCTACGAGGGGCCGCCGACGGCCAACAACGTCCCCCACGTGGGCCACGTCGTCACCCGCGTCGTCAAGGACCTCTTCCCGCGCTTCCGCACCATGCGCGGCTACCGCGTGCCGCGCAAGGCCGGCTGGGACACCCACGGCCTGGCGGTCGAGATCGAGGTCGAGAAGCGCCTGGGCCTGTCCGGCAAGCGGCAGATCGAGGAGTACGGCGTCGCCGAGTTCAACCGCGCCTGCCTCGCCTCCGTCCACACCTACGAGGCCCAGTGGCGGGCGATGACCGAGCGCGTCGGCTATTGGACCGATCTCGACCGCGCCTATCAGACCTACAGCAACGAGTACGTCGAGTCGGTGTGGTGGGCGCTCGCCGAGCTGTGGAAGCGGGAGCTGCTCGTCGAGGGCTACAAGATCCAGCCCTACTGCGCCCGCTGCGGCACGACCCTCTCCTCGCACGAGGTGGCGCAGAACTACCAGGACGCGGACGACCCTTCGGTCTGGACCCTCTTCAGGCTGCGGCCGGGCCAGACGATCCCGACCATCGCAGGCGGCAGCTTCGCGGTGGGCGACGACGTCGAGCTGGTCGCCTGGACGACGACGCCGTGGACGACGATCGCGAACGTCGGCCTCGCCGTCCACCCGGACCTCGCCTACCGCGCCATCGCGAGCCCGCGCCGGCCCGGCGAGGTCCTGGTGATCGGCGAGGGCCTGGAGACCGCCGTGCCGCTCGTCGTCGACCGAGAGGATGGGTCGGACGGCAAGCGCCGGCAGATCGACCTCCGCGAGGCGCCGGCCGTCGCCCGCTTCCGCGGCCGCGATCTCGAGGGCCTGCTCTACGACCGGCTCTTCACGTTCTTCTTTCCGCAGACCCCGGGGAAGGTCGTCCTCGGCGACTACGTCACCGCGAGCGAGGGGACCGGGATCGTCCACACCGCGCCGCCGTTCGGCGAGGACGACTACCGGACCGGACAGCGCTACGGCCTGCCGCTCATCCTCTCGGTCGACGCCGAGGGAAAGATCGTCGCCGGCGCCGGGCCGTTCGCCGGCCTCTGGTTCAAGGACGCCGATCCCAAGATCGCCCAGGACCTCAAGGCCCGCGGCCTCCTCCTCCACTCCGACCGCACCCGCCACAGCTATCCGTTCTGCTGGCGCTGCGACCGGCCGCTCCTCTACTTCGCGACCGAGAGCTGGTTCGTCCGCACCACCGCGGCGCGCGACGAGCTGGTGGCGAAGAACCGCGCCATCCACTGGCACCCCGAGCACATCGGCGCCGGCCGCTTCGGCAACTGGCTCGAGAACGTCGTCGACTGGGCGCTCTCGCGCCGCCGCTACTGGGGGACGCCGCTGCCGGTCTGGACCTGCGACGTCTGCCGCCACCGGCGGGTCGTCGGCTCCTACCGCGAGCTCTTCGCGGCCGCCGGCCGGCCGCTCCCCGACGATCCCTACGATCCGGCGCAGTTCGACCCCCACCGGCCGGGGATCGACGGCTTCACCTGGACCTGCGACCGCTGCGCGGAGGGGACCATGCGGCGGGCCGAGGAGGTCATCGACGCCTGGTTCGACGCCGGCTCGATGCCCTTCGCCCAGCATCACTACCTGGGCAAGCCGTTGCCGGCATTCGATCCCGCCGATCCCGCCGATTCCACAAAGCGGCGGCGCGGCTTCCCCGCCGACTTCATCTCCGAGGCCATCGACCAGACGCGCGGCTGGTTCTACACCCTGCACGTCCTCGGCGTCCTCCTCTTCGACTCGGTCGCCTACCGCGAATGCATCGTCCTCGGCCACGTCAACGACGAGCAGGGGCGGAAGATGTCGAAGCGCCTGGGCAACGTCGTCGAGCCGATGGGGGTGATCGAAGAGACGGGAGCGGACGCCCTGCGCTGGTACTTCTGCATCAACAACCCCGAGCTCACCTCGCGCTTCTCGGCGCGCCTGGTGCGCGAGTCGGCGCAGCGCTTCCTCCTGCCGCTGTGGAACGCGCTCTCCTTCTTCACCATCTACGCCAACCTCGACGGCTGGCGGCCGGGCGAGCGCCCGGCGGATGCGGGCGGCGCCGCTCCCCCCTTCGCCGCGCGGCCGGCGCTCGACCGCTGGATCCTCCTGCGGCTCGGTCGGCTGATCGAGGAGACGACGGAGCACCTCGACGCCTACCGCGTCGTCGACGCGGCGCGCGGCATCGAGGAGCACTTGGACGACCTCACCAACTGGTACATCCGGCGCAGCCGCGGCCGCTTCTGGGCCGGCCACGACGGCGGGGCGGACACCGGCAAGGAGAGCGCCTATCTCGCCCTCCACGAGGTGCTGGCGACGCTCGCCCGCCTGCTCGCCCCCTTCACCCCGTTCGTCGCCGAGGTGCTCCACCGCCACCTGGTGCGGAGCCAGGACCCCGCGGCGCCCGCCTCGGTCCACCTCGAGGACTGGCCGCAGCCGGCCGCCGGCCGCGCCGACGCCGGTCTCGAGGCCGGGATGGCGGCGGTGCAGCGGATCGTGCGGCTCGGTCACGCGGCGCGCAACGAGCACGGCCTCAAAACCCGCCAGCCGCTCGCCGCGGTGACGCTGGTCACCGCGGACGCCGGCCTGCCGGCCGCCGTCGCCCCCTACCTCGACCTGCTGACCGACGAGCTCAACGTCAAGGAGGTCCGCTGGGCGGCCGACCGCTCCCGGTACGTCCATCACGAGGTGCGGCCGATCTATCCCAGGACCGGGCCCCGCTTCGGCAAGCGCATGGCCGAGGTCAAGAAGGCCCTGGCGGACGCCGACGGCGACGCCCTCGCCGCCGCCCTCGAGCGCGACGGCAAGCTGACCCTCGCCCTCGCGGACGGCCCGGTCGACCTCGCCGCCGACGAGGTCGAGGTCCGGCTGGTCGAGCGCGAGGGGATGGCGACCCAGGGCGACCGCGAGCTCCTCGTCGCGCTCGACACCGCGCTCACCCCGGAGCTGGTCGGCGAGGGGCTGGCGCGCGAGTTCGTGCACCACGTGCAGCAGGCCCGCAAGGAGAGCGGCCTCGACTATGCCGACCGGATCACCCTTCGCTACCGGGCCGACGCCGAGATGACGGCGGCGATCGAGAAGCACGAGGAGTGGGTCAAGGGCGAGACCCTCGCGGAGGCGATCGAGAGCGGCCTGCCGGCCGGCCCGGCGGGCGGCGACGCGGCGGCCCACGGGCTGAGGATTCAAATCGAACGAGTCGCCCGCTGACCGCCGACACCGACCCTGGAGACCGAATGTCCGGAATCTTCAAAGCCTATGACGTCCGCGGCATCGTCCCCGCCGAGCTCGACGAGGCGAAGGCGCGGCAGATCGGCCTCGCCTT
>DATBQN010000140.1:0-3699 GCA_036560825.1 Thermoanaerobaculia bacterium | reverse complement strand
GCGGCCGATGTTGTAGCAGAAGCCGGCGCCGGTGCCGCGGAGGCGGGTCGGGAAGAGCTCCGGCAGGTAGTAGGTGAAGCTCCCGAAGACCCCGAAGACGGTGAGGCCGATGAAGAAATACATGGCCAGCCGCGTCTCGGGTGCGAGGTCGAGGCCGAAGGTGGCGAGGACGGCGGCGGCCGAGGCGGCGTAGTAGATGCCGAACATCGCCTTGCGGCCCAGCAGCTTGGCGGCGGGGATGGTCAAGAGCGTGCCGATCAGGCCGCCGAGGTTGAAGTAGTTGGTGGCGACCTTCTTCCACCCTTCGACGAGGGCGAGGGTGCCGGCGCGGTCGAGGCCGCGGAGGGCGGCGGCGGTCTGCGCGAGGCCGGTCGAGACGACGGGGATGAAGGCGTTGCAGCTCCACCAGGTGACGAGCGCGGTCACCGCCATCAAGAAGGCGGAGAGGGTGATCTTGCGGTGCCGCTCGTCGAAGAGCTCGGCCAGGCGCGGCGGCGCGGCGCCCGCGGCCGCCTGCTTCCAGCGCTCCGGCTCGCGGATGAAGAGGCGGACGACGAAGGCGACCGCGGCGGGGATCAAGCCGGAGAGGAAGACGTAGCGCCAGGAGACCTCGGGATCGCTCTTCCAGAACCTCCCGGCGATCTGGAAGTTGACGAAGGTGGCGAGGAAGAGGCCGATCGGCGCCGAGGTGTAGAGGAGCGCGCCGGCCTCGACCCGCCGCTTCTCCGGCACCACCTCGGCGACCATCGCCGCCCCCGCCGCCCACTCGCCGCCGATGCCGAGGGCGGAGACGATGCGGAAGACGAGGAGGACCCAGAGGTTGGGGGCGAAGGCGCAGGCGGCGGTACCGAGGGCGTAGAGGAGCATGGTGAGGAGGAGCGTGCGGCTCCGCCCCAGCCGGTCGGCGATCTGGCCGAAGACGACGCCCCCGAGCGCCCAGCCGAGGAGGAGGACCGAGGTCAGGATGCCGGTCCACTGGAGGGTCGCGGCCTTGGCGGCGGGCGAGCCGATCTGCAGGTGGAGGAGCGTGGGGACGCAGTTGGGGGCGACGAAGTTGAAGAGCAGCCCGTCGAAGACGTCGAACCCCCATCCCAGCCAGGCGGCGAGCAGCACCACCCACTGGTACCCGTTCATGTCGAGCACCCGGCGCCCGCCGGGGACCCCTGCCGTAGCCGTCGCGCTCATCGGCGTACCTCGCGGAAGTTCCGGCGGAGTCTACTTCTAGTAGGGGAGCTGAGGGCGCTTCATGACAAGCTGTGCGAGGAAATCCTGCAGCACGACAGCCGTGTCCGCGCCGCCGAGGGCGGAGCGGCGCGAGCGGACGGAGGAGGAGACCATGGACGGAAACTCATCGTGCCCCAGGCGTCTCGCGGGGCTCACCGCACTCGCTCTGCTGTTGGCGGCGAGCGCGGCGCGGGCCGAGACGCCGCGATGGACGGTGCGGGCCCTGGGCAGCGATCTCACGTCGCTCGCGGGCACGCGGGGAGCGAACCTCGAGCGGCCGGAGGGCTTCGTCGTCGTCAACGCGGAGGAGACGAAGAGCTGGTTCGGGGTCGATCTCGACCTGCGGCTGCTGCCCTGGGCGAGCGTCGACCTCGGCCTCTCGCGAGGGGGGCTGCGGGAAACCATGATCGGCCTTTCCAGCACCGTCGGCAACTTCCTGGTGGAGCGGCGCACCGGCCCGGTGCAGCACGTGACCCTGAGCCTCCTCTACCACCCCATCTCGCCCCTCTCGGGACACCGCGTGGACCTCTACCTCGGTCCGACGATCGGCCGCGTGCGCTACGGCCACGCCTTCGCCCCCTCCGAGGACGAGACCGCGATCGGCGGCAAGCTGGGATTCGACGTCCAGCTCGCCGCGACCGGCTGGACCTTCACCAGCGAAGCGAGCAGCCTGAAGAGCCCGTTCCACGTCCTCCCCGAGGTGCCGAAGCGGGACGTCGCGTACCAGCGCGTCGCGGTCGGCCTGAGCTACCACTTCTGAGGGCTGTGAATTTTTCGGACCATCCGAACGAGGTGCTCTCGCTGCGAGAATCCCTCTGCATGGTCATCCTGAGCGCAGCGAAGGATCTGGGGGCGGGAGTCTCAGAGCCCAAGAAAGTCTATGGGTTAGAGCGCCTTCCCCCAGATCCTTCGCTTCGCTCAGGATGACAATTCAAGACGATTCGCGCTACAAAGCGGGGAACCCATTTGTCGGTCTCTGGAAGCGGGAGCCGACGCCGCGGAGCCGGTTCTCATGCGCAGTACTTCGCGGCGATCTTACGGACGGTGTTGACGTTGCGCACCGTCGCGGGCATGCCGATCGTCTTCTCGAGGAGCGGCCCCGAGAACCTCGACTCGGTGAGCCTCTCGCGCAGCAGCCAGTAGATCTCGCGCCCGTGGAAGCGGAACTCCTCGATCTCGGTGGGGATGGCGAGGAGCCTGCCCTGCGCCTCGGCGCTCGCCGGTCCGGGTAGGAAGGCGACGTAGAGCGTGCGCCCCGGCGCCTCGAGCTCGGCGGCGGCGACGGGCGGGTGCCGCGCGATGGCGGCGAGCTCGCCCGCGGAGCGCAGGAAGGTCCCCACGTCGTAGCCGAGCGACTCGCGGAGGTGGCGCGCGATCTTTTCCTCGAGCGCCCGCTCGCTCTTGGCCCGGGTCTCGAAGGCGACGTTGCCGCTGGCGATGAAGGTCTCGACCGCGGAGAGGCCGAGGTCTTCGAAGAGCGAGCGGAGGCGGTCCATCTTGACCACGTGGCCGCCCACGTTGATGGCGCGGAGGAAGGCGACGTAGCGGGTCATCGTCGCGGGGAGTCTACCCGAGGCGGCGGAGAGCGGTCCGGCGAGGCGGAGAGCAGGTAAGCTCTCGGCCGAGGAGGAGTCACCGACCGTGCCCACATCTCAAGCCCCCGCGTCCCCAGCCGATCTCGCCGCGCGCTTCGCGGCCCTGCACCGCGGCCCCGCGCTCTTCGTCCTGCCGAACGCCTGGGACGTGCCGAGCGCGCTCCTCCTCGAAGCCGCGGGGTTCCCCGCCGTCGCCACGACGAGCGCCGGCGTGGCATGGGCTCTGGGCTACCGCGACGGCGAGACCCTCCCGACGTCCCTGCTCGTCGACACGGTCACCCGCCTCGCCTCCCTCCTGCACGTGCCCCTGAGCGTCGACCTCGAGGCGGGCTACGGCCGGACGCCGGAGGAGGTCGCGAAGGTGATCCGCGCCGTGGTCGGCGCCGGCGCGGTCGGCGTGAACATCGAGGACCGGGACTACTCCGGCAAGGCCGTCCTCCGCGAGATCGCCCTTCAGGTCGAGGTTCTCCGGGCGGCGCGCGAGGCCGCCCGCGCGATGGGGGTGCCGCTCTTCCTCAACGCACGGACGGACATCTACCTCGCGGCGGTGGGTCCCGAGGGCGATCGACGCGAGCGGACGCTCGAGCGGCTGCAGGCCTACGTCGCCGCGGGAGCCGACGGCGTCTTCGTCCCCGCCCTCCGCGAGCCCGCGGACATCGAGGCCGTGGCCGGCGGCGCCGGCGCGCCGCTCAACGTCCTCGCGCGACCCGGCGTGCCGTTCGTCCCCGAGCTGACTCGCCTGGGCGCCGCCCGCTTGACCGTCGGCTCCGGAGCCATGCTCTCCGCCTACGGCAAGCTCCGCCGGATCGCCGCCGAGCTCCAGGGTCCGGGCACCTACGGAGCGCTCGCCGAGGACGGGATCCCCTACGCCGACCTGCAG
>DATBQN010000139.1:0-9789 GCA_036560825.1 Thermoanaerobaculia bacterium | reverse complement strand
CCATCCTGCTCACCGAGCAGGCGCTGGGAGAGGCGGCGCGCATCGAGTTCTGCAAGCGGATCGAGGAGAGCTACGGCACCCGGCGCCGGGTCGACGCCGAGCGGCCGATGGTGAAGATCGACGGATCTCACGACGGCGACGAGACGGTCACCTACGACAAGGGGGGCTGGGTCTTCTGGATGCTCCTCCAGGAGATGGGGCGCGAGCGGACGCTCGCCGGCATGCGGGAGTTCATCCGCCGCTACAAGGACGGCCCGGACTATCCCGTGCTGCAGGACTTCGTCGCCACGCTGCGGCCCTTCGCCGCGGACCCGGCCGCCTTCGACCGCTTCGTGCAGCAGTGGTTCTTCCACGTGGTCGTCCCCGAGTACAGGCTCGACAACGCCAGCAGGAGCCGGCTGCCGACGGGCGAGTGGCAGGCGACGCTACGGGTGAAGAACGCCGGCACCGGGCGGATGCCGGTCGAGGTCGCCGCCGTGCGCGGCGAGCGCTTCCCCGACAAGGCCAAGCCCGGCGAGAAGACCAAGCCCAGCCAGATCTACCGGGAGATCCGCCAGACGATCGTGCTTGGCGCCGGGGAAGCCACCACGGTCACCCTGCGCTGCCCCTTCGAGCCGGAGCGCCTGCTGGTCGACCCGGATGCCAGGGTCCTCCAGCTCAACCGGAAGCTGGCGATCGTCAGACTCTGATTCCCTGCAAGGACTCCCGGCTCTTTTCCGTCCTCTTCTCTTAGAGGGGTCTGGGTAGACGGGAACGGCCTCCGGAGATATCATTCGCCAAGGGTGATATCGACGGAGAGCCCTTCCATGATCCGAACGCTGATCAGCCTCGACCCCGAAGACAAGCTTTGGCTCGACCGCAAGGCCGAGGAGGAGGATGTTCCCATGACCCAGCTCGTGCGCACCGCCATCCGCCGCTACCGTGAGGAGTGCGAGTCCGCGGCCCCCAGTCTCGACCGCCTCCTCGAGGAGACCGCCGGGCTCCTCGGGGGCGAGGACGGTCTCACGGTCCAGCTCCGTCTGCGCGAGGAGTGGGGGCCGCAGGAGGCGGACGAGAAGGAGCGCGGATGAGCTCCGGCCAGGCATCGGCCCGGTTGCTCCTCGATTCCGTCATCCTGATCGACCACTTCAACGGCATTCCCGCGGCGACCGACTATCTGCGCGAGAGCCACGGCCGCGCCTCGGTGTCGGTCATCACCCGCGCCGAGGTGCTGGCCGGTTTCGCGGCCGCCGACGCCGGCCTCGCCGAGGCCCTCCTCGACCGCTATCCCACCCTGGGCATCGATCGCCCGATCGCCGACCTCGCCGCGCGCCTGCGCCGGGAGCTCCGCTGGAAGATGCCGGACGCCCTCCAGGCGGCGGTCGCCCGCCACCATGGGCTGCATCTCGTCACCCGCAACACCCGCGACTTCCCGCCCGAGCGCTTCGCCTTCGTCGTCGTCCCCTACCGGCTGTCCCCCGGGGCGGGCGCGAAGGGATAGGTGCCCTTGATCTCGGTGTTGAGGAAGCGGCCGGCCGACTCGGCGTGCAGCAATTCCTCGTACCGCCGGCGCGGAACGCCGAAGTACCGGTAGACCCGCCCGCCGTGGAACTCGACCTCGAGGATGCCGCGGGAAGGGTCGTAGCCGACGGTTGCGAGGCTGGTGGAATCGATGGGTGTGCGTCGCAAGGAGAGTGCCTCCCCGCGATTCATGATACCTCAATGCGGAATTTCTGCGGGGCCGGAAGGACTTCGCGTGCCTTTTACTAGAACCCCTTGCGCTGCAAGGTCTTGCGGTTCAGGCCCAGGATCTTCGCCGCCTCGCTCTTGTTGCCGCCGGTGAGCTTGAGGACGCGGGCGATGTGGCGCCGCTCCATGGCTCCCAGATCGAGCGGCTCGGGAGAGGTCTGGGCGGCGGCGCCGATGAGGGAGCGGACGAGACCGGCGTCCACCTCGGCATCGGCGAGCGATACCGATCCCTCGACCAGGTTCTGCAGCTCGCGGACGTTGCCGGGGAAGTCGTGCGCCATGAGCACGGCGAGCGCCTCGGGCCGGAAGACCGGGGTCGGGATGCCCTCGCGGCGGCAGAACTCCTCGAGGAACGTGCGCACCAGGTGGGGGATGTCGCCGCGCCGCTCGCGGAGCGGCGGCAGCACCACCTCGACCCCTTTCAGCCGGTAGTAGAGGTCCTCGCGGAAGCGCCCCGCGGCGACCAGCGCCTCGAGGTCCTGGTGGGTGGCGGCGACCAGCCGCACGTCGACGGGGATCGACTGCCGGCCTCCCACGCGCACCACCTCGCGCTCCTGGAGCGCCCGCAGGAGCCTCACCTGCAGCGGCATCTGCATGTCGCCGATCTCGTCGAGGAGGAGCGTTCCGGAGTCCGCGAGCTCGAACTTCCCGGGCCGCGCCTGGACGCCGGTCGCCACCCCGCCCTCGATCCCGAAGAGCTCGCTCTCGAGGAGCGACTCGGGGAGGGCGGCGCAGTTGAGGGCGATGAGCGACCCCTCGCGCCCGGAGAGGAGATGGAGGAGCTTGGCGATGAGCTCCTTGCCGGTGCCGCTCTCGCCGCGCACGAGGACGCTGACGCTGCGCGGCGCCACCCGCTCGACGATCTCGAGGACGTGGCGCATGGACGGCGCCGTGGCGACGATCCGGCGGCCGGCGATCTCGTCGGACAGGCGGCCCTTGAGCGCCTTGTTCTCCTCGGCGAGCCGCTCGCGCTGGGTCTCCAACCGCTCGACCTGGCGGGCCTGGTCGAGCGCGACGCCGGCGAGCGCGGCGACCGAATCGAGGAAGCGGCGGTCGTCGGCGCTGAAGAACGAGGAGCCCGAGGAGCCGGAATCGACCCGCGCCTCCTTGTCGAGCACCGCAACATAGCCCAGGTAGACGCCGCGGTAGGCGAGCGGGGTCGCCAGCAGCTCGCCGTAGGAACGGCCGGCGAGCTGGCCGCCCGAGCGGGCGAGCAGGCGCCCCTCGGTTAGCAGCTCGCGCCAGACCGGGGCCGCCAGGAGCGCGGCGCCGGTCGGCGGCGACTCGGTCCAGCCGACGGTGGCCACGCCGCGCGGCCCGCCGTAGGCGTCGCGGGTGACCGCCACCGCCGCCGCCGGGTCGAGAACGGTGCAGACCCGCTCGAGGAGCTCGTCGACCAGCTCCTGCTCGGCGCGCTGCCCCTGGAGCGCGAGCGCCAGGTCGTAGAGCGTCTCGAGCTGGAGGATGCGCCGCTTCTCGGCGAGGTCGGCATCGGGGCGCGGCATGCGCCTAGTTTACTCCTGAGGTGAGGGGCTCAGGCGCGGGCAGTAGCGCGGCTCGCGCGGCTCCGGCCCTGGCGCCGGGGGCGGGGCGTGATCTCGATCTCCTCGCTCGCCCGCGCCGGCGGCAGCACCTGGCGCAGGTACTGGCCGGTGAAGCTCTCGGGCGTCGCCGCGACGTCCTCCGGGGTCCCCTCGACGATCAGCCGGCCGCCGGCCTCGCCGCCCGCCGGCCCCAGGTCGATCACCCAGTCGGCGATCTTGATGACGTCCAGGTTGTGCTCGATCACCACCACCGTGTTGCCGAGCTCGACTAGACGATGGAGGAGGCGGAGGAGCTTGCCGACGTCGTCGAAGTGGAGGCCGGTGGTGGGCTCGTCGAGGAGGTAGAGCGTGCGCCCGGTCTGCCGTTTGCAGAGCTCGCGGGAGAGCTTGACGCGCTGCGCCTCGCCGCCCGACAGCGTCGTCGCCGGCTGGCCGAGGCGGATGTACCCCAGCCCCACCTCGCACAGGGTCTCCAGGATCCGCTCGATCGCCGGGATGTTGCGGAAGAAGTCCCGTGCCTGCTCGACCGGGAGGTCGAGGATCTCGGCGATGTTGAGGCCCTTGTAACGGACGGCGAGGGTCTCGCGATCGTAGCGCTTGCCGCCGCAGACCTCGCAGGTGACGTAGATGTCGGGCAGGAAGTGCATCTCGATCTTGATCTGGCCGTCCCCCTTGCAGGCCTCGCAGCGCCCGCCGGGCACGTTGAAGCTGAAGCGGCCCGGTTTGTAGCCGCGCATCCGCGCCTCGGCGGTCATCGCCATGAGGTTGCGGATGGGGTTGAAGACGTTCGTGTAGGTCGCCGGGTTCGAGCGCGGGGTGCGGCCGATCGGGCTCTGGTCGATGGCGATCACCTTGTCGAGCTGCTCGAGACCCAGGATGCGGCGGTGCTCGCCGGGGCGATCGGTGGCGCGGTAGAAGTGCCGCGCCAGGGCCTTGTAGAGGATGTCGTTGACGAGGGTGCTCTTGCCGGATCCCGAGACGCCGGTCACCACGGTGAGGACGCCGAGCGGGAACTCCACGGTGAGGTCCTTGAGGTTGTTCTGCTGGGCGCCCTCGATCACCAGCGGCTTGTCGCGGCCCTTCCGCCGCACGTCCGGGACCGGCACTTTGAGGTCGCCGCGCAGGTAGCGGCCGGTGAGCGAGGTGGGATGCCCGGTGATCTCCTCGGCGGTCCCTTCGGCCACGATCTCGCCGCCGTGGATGCCGGCGCCCGGCCCCAGGTCGATCACCCAGTCGGCGGCGCGGATCGTCTCCTCGTCGTGCTCGACGACGAGGACCGAGTTGCCCAGGTCGCGCATCCCCTGGAGGGTCGCGATGAGCCGCGCGTTGTCGCGCTGGTGGAGGCCGATCGAGGGCTCGTCGAGCACGTAAAGCACCCCCATCAGCTTGCTCCCGATCTGGGTCGCCAGGCGGATGCGCTGGCTCTCGCCCCCCGAGAGGGTGGCAGACGAGCGGTCGAGCGTGAGATAGCCGACGCCCACGTCGTCGAGGAAGCTCAGCCGGTCGTTGATCTCCTGGACGACCTTGCCGGCGATGGAGCGCTCGCGCGCGTCGAGCGGCAGCGCGGCCATGAAGCCCCGCAGCTCGGAGACCGGGAGCGCCGAGAGCTGGTCGATGGCGAAGCCGGCGATCTTGACCGCGAGGGATTCGGGGCGCAGGCGCCGCCCGCCGCAGGTGGGGCAGGAGCGGACCGACATGAAACGCTCGATCTCGGTGCGCACGGAGGCCGAGTCGGTCTCGCGGTAGCGCCGCTCGAGCATGGGGATCACCCCTTCGAACGAGCCCTTCCACTTGTAGCTCGAGCGCTCGCTCTCCAGCTTGAAGGTGAGCTCGCGGCCGCCGCTGCCGTAGAGCACCACCTGTCGCGCCGCCTCGGGGAGCTTTCGCCAGGGAGTGGCGAGCGAGAAGCCCATCGACTTGGCGAGCGTCTGCACCATCCGCATGCGCCAGGAGCGCGATCCCTCCGGCCAGGGCGCCACCGCGCCGGCGTCGATCGAGCGCTCGGCGTCGGGGACGATCTTCTCCGCGTCGACGCCCATCAGCGTGCCCAGCCCGGAGCAGGTCGGACAGGCGCCGTAGGGGCTGTTGAAGGAGAAGAGGCGGGGGGTGATCTCGGTGAGGCTGGTGCCGCACTCGGCGCAGGAGTAGTTCTGCGACAGGGTCTCCTCGGCGGCGCCCTCGGGAGCGAGCACCACCAGGCCGCCGCCCACCTTGAGCGCCATCTCGATCGAGTCGGCGAGCCGCTTCTCGATCCCCGGCTTGACGACGATGCGGTCGATGACGATGTCGATCGAATGCTTCTTCTGCTTGTCGAGGGCCGGGATCTCGCCCGCCAGCTCGACCATGCGGCCGTCGATCCGCGCCCGCAGGAACCCCTCGCGCACCATCTGCGCCAGCTGCTTGCGGTACTCGCCCTTCTTGCCGCGGACGAAGGGGGCGTAGAGGACGAGCCGCGTGCCTTCGGGCAGCTCGCGCGCGCGGTCGACCATCTGCTGGACGGTCTGCGGGCGGATGACCGAGCCACAGGTCGGGCAGTGGGGGACGCCGATCGAGGCGTAGAGCAACCGCAGGTAGTCGTGGATCTCGGTCACCGTGCCGACGGTCGAGCGCGGGTTCTTCGACACCGACTTCTGCTCGATCGAGATCGCCGGCGAGAGCCCGTCGATGGAATCGACGTCCGGCTTCTCCATCTGCTGGAGGAACTGGCGGGCGTAGGAGGAGAGCGACTCGACGTAGCGCCGCTGGCCCTCGGCGAAGAGGGTGTCGAAGGCGAGGGACGACTTGCCCGAGCCCGAGACGCCGGTCAGGACGACCAGGCGGTTGCGGGGGATCGTGACGTGGAGGTTCTTGAGGTTGTGCTCGCGCGCGCCGCGGACGACGATCGAATCCATAGAGCCGGCCATCGTAACAGAGGACGGCGGCCCGCCATTCCGCGCCGGCGCGATGGCGAGACCCGCCGGCCGGCTCGCGCGCCGCTCGCCCGAGAACGTCCTCTCGCCCACCCTCCGGGCCTCAGCTCCCCAGCCGCCGGGCGAGGATCTTCCCCACCTGCTCGACGGCGATGGGTCCCGCTGCTTCGAGGAGGTCGGCGAGCGCGCGCGGCGAGCGGACGACCCCTTCGAGGAGATGGAGGGCCTCGGCCAAGCGGGGCTCATAGCGGCGCAGCCAGCCGGCGCCCTGGGAGCCCTGCTCGCCGAAGACCGCGGTCACGGCGAATCCCTCCGGCGTCTCGCGGTCGTCGAGATGGAAGAGCGGCTCGCGCTCGGTGATGGGCAGCGCGATGGCGAGGAGGCGCGCCGTCTCCTCGTGCCACAGGATCCCTTCCGGGGCATCCCGCTCCGGGTCCTCCCACTCACGGAGGACGGCGACGCCCCCCGGCAGCGTCGCGCCGCGCGCCGGCGCGCACCGCCAGGGGCCGGCGTACTCGGCCTCGGCGGCGGTCAGCACCTCGTCGCGCTCACGAAGGTGGGCGAGGTAGTCGTGCGAGAAGACGTTGTCGAGGGCCGGGGGCGTGTTGCGACGATCCGAGCGGCTGCGCATGGGACCAGTTCTCCTCTGCATGGCCAGGGGGCGGAGGTCTCGAGCTCCGTCGGAGGGGCCTCTCCCCGAGCGGGAGAAGCCTAGCACAGGAAGGCGGTAATCGGGCGCTAAGAAAGAGGAGTCAGCGCGAAGCGCCGGCCGCTTTGTGGCGGGGCTCGCCCAGGCGTTTCAAATCCTCGCCGGCGTGGGGAAGCTCGGCGGTGCGGGTGCAGGAGCCGATCTCGAAGACCTTGCGGTCACCCTTCCAGGTGGCGTAGACGAGGTAGCTCTTGCCCTTCTCGAGGAGCGCCGGGCAGCCGTCGACGCCGCTCTCGGCGACCGCCGTGCCCAATTCGCCCTTCCAGGCGCAGGTGACCCGGAGGGTGTAGCGCCAGAGGCCCGAGCCGGCGCGCTCGGCGGCGGTCACCTCGCCGACGAAGATGGCATCGGCGGCCTTGCAGGCGTGCTCGAAGGTGGGCTGGAAGAGGCAGCGGCAGCTCTCGACCGAGCCGTCGGCGCAGGAGGTGTCGCAAGCCTCCGAATCGTGGGCCGGCCGCGGGGGGCTCGCCGGCGTCGAAGCCGGCGGTCCGAGACTGAAATCGGCCGCGGCCGGCGCGGCGGTCAGCGCCAGGAGGACGCCGGCAACGAGAGATCTGCGCGCGAGGGAGAGCATGGCCAGGACGATTCTATCCGCTGGGCGGGACCGCCGGAACGGCCGTCGTCGGCGGCACGAAGAGGGCGCGCACCGAGGGGCGGAGGAGGACGAGCAGGGTGAAGATGCCGAGCACCGTCCCCACCGGCATGAAGAGGCAGGAGACGCCGGCGACGGCGAGGCAGTAGGCGTGGTGTCTGCGGCGGTCGAGGAAACGCCCGGCGAGCGCCAGACAGACGGCCGAGGAGAGCCCGACGAGCATCCAGGCGCCGGCGAGGGTCGCCAGGCAACCGCCGGCCACGATGGCGGGGAACGCGTCCGCGGGCTTCTCCGCCGACCAGCGCACCATCGTCAGGCCCGCGATGAGATGGAAGAGCGGCAGGAGCGAGAACACCGCGAGGAGGGCGGCCACCACGTAGTGAAACGTCGAGAGCAGCTTGAGGTGCTCGAGGTCCTCGTTCACGCTGCCTCCTCCCGCCCGACGGCGATGACCGAGATTCTACTTCGGCGGTCCGTCCCGCTCTTCCGGCCTCGCCGCCGGCGGCGTGGCGACCGCTCCTGCGCCGTCCTCGAACCAAGGATACAAGAGCGGCAGGACGAACAGCGTAACCCAGGTAGCGGTGACCAGCCCGCCGATGATGACCACCGCGAACGGTCGCGAGGTCTCCGCGCCGACGGCGGTGGACAACGCCATGGGCAGCAAGCCCAGCGCGGCCATGAGCGCCGTCATGACGACGGGGCGAACGCGCGAGGTCGCGCCGTTGCCGATCGCCTCCATCAGCGGCTGCCCGCGACCGCGCAGCTCGCGGATGCGTTCGACCAGGATGACGCCGTTCAACATCGCGATGCCAAACAGCGCCATGAAGCCCACCAGCGCGGAGACCGACAGGTTCAGACCCGCCAGCGGCAAGGCGAACAACCCGCCGACGGCGGCGAACGGCACGACCAGCAGGATCAAGAACGCCAACCGGCTGGAATCGAAGGCGGTGAACAGCAGGAAGAAGATCGCGATGAGAGTCAGCGGCACGATGAGCTGCAGCCGCCTCACCGCGCGCTGCTGGTTCTCGAAGGCGCCGGACCACTCCATGCGATAGCCCGCGGGGAGCTTCACCTCCTTGCCGACCTTCCCTTTCGCCTCGGCGATGAGCGAGCCGAGGTCGCGCCCGCGGACGGAAAACTTCACCACGGTTCGGCGCGCGTTCTCTTCGCGCAGCACGCGGGCGAAGCCGTCCCGCACGTCCACGGAGGTGATGTCGCCCAGCGTGAGGCGCTCTCCGTTCGAGCCGAAGACCGGGATCCTGCGGATCGCGTCGAGATCGGAAGTCGCTCTCGGCGCGAGCTTCACGACCAGATCGAAGGTGCGCTCGCCTTCGAGGATCTGCGTGGCGGTGGCGCCGCGGAGAGTGGTCTCGACGATCTCCTGCACGTCCGCGACCGACAGGCCGTAACGCGCGATCGCCGCACGGTCGATGGTGATCTGGACCTGCGGCTGCCCGATGAGATGCTCCGTGCCGACGTCGGCCGCGCCGGGGATCTTGCTGAGGACGTCCACTGTGTGATCGGCGAGCCGTTGGAGCTGCTGCACGTCGTTGCCGTAGATCTTGATGCTCAGCTCGGCCTTGACGCCCGAGACGGCCTCGTTGACGTTGTCTTCGATGTACTGGCTGAACTGGAAGGACATTCCGGGGATCGCGGAGAGCCTCCGGTTCATCGCTTCGACTAGCCCCTCGCGCGTGGGCGCGGTCCTCCACTCCGCGCGGTCTTTCAGCTCCACCGCGCATTCGATGACGTCCCAGCCGTTGATGTCGGTGCCGTCGTCGGGCCGGCCGAGCTGCGTGACCACCGTTTTCACCTCGGGAAACGAAACGAGCAGGGCGCGCACCCGCCGCGATAACCGGTCTGAGTCGGTCGGCGAGATGGTCTGCGGCATGAAACCGCGCACCCAGAGCGAGCCCTCGTCCAGCTTCGGCAGGAATTCGGTGCCGCTGCGGGCGAGCACGACGAACGCGATCACCAGGATCAGCGCCGCGATGCCGAGCGACAACGCGCGCGCTCTGAAGGCGCGGTCGAGCAGGGGGCGATACCGCGAATACAGCTGGTGAACGATCCACGATTCGTGGCCGGCAGCTCCCCGCTTCAAGGCGAAGCTCGCGAGCACCGGAATCAGGGCCAAGGCGAGGACGGTGCCGGTGAGGAGCGCAAAGGTGAGGGTCAGCGCCATCGGGCGGAAGATCCTTCCCTCGACGCTCTGCAGCATGTAGAGCGGCACGAACGCGGTCAGCAGGATGACTTTGGAGAAAAGGATCGGACGGCCCATCTGCCGGACCGCCTCGACGATGACGTCGT